>NZ_JBHWUU010000095.1:0-36274 GCF_042737375.1 Streptomyces sp. NPDC060000 | reverse complement strand
GGCCCCCACCGAACATCGGTGGGGGCCACGGCGTTCTCGCGTTCCCCGGTAAACCCTTTCCCCGGGGCTGTGGAACGACTGTACGATCAGCCGACTTACGAGACGGATGTGAAGGCCGGGGGGCCGCGGACGCCGGAGAGGCGTCAAGTCCGATCCGTCTCCGTCCTGTTCCCGGGGAGGGACCCTCTTGGCTCGCCATGGCTCCGCACGTCTGCGTCTCGTCGCCGCCTCCGCCGTCCTGGCGGCCGGCCTGAGCCCGCTGCTCTCGTCGAACGCCGTCGCGGACACACCGCAGGAGACGGTGGTGCCGGCTGAGCTGCGGGACGACAACCTGACCGCGACGTTCCGGTCGTCGTCCACCCACAGCGGTCACGACTCCGCCGGGGCGCAGGGTGTGTTCCACACTCTGGAGGGCAGCCCCCTGCTGTGGACGCGTTACGCGGACGGCGAGTCGGTGAACGTGCCGGCGTCGCCTGCGGGGACGGTGCCGATGCCGACCGGTACCGACGTCCTGGCGTACAAGCACGCCGACGGACGGGTCGACTTCTGGGACGCGGTCGACGGCGGCAGGCGCGCCCTGACGATCCCGGCCGGACTCGGGTATCTCACGTCCTACGACAACCTGACGATCGCCTACGAGAGCGTGACCGGCGCCGACGGCACGGCCGACCGGATCCTGCACCTGCTGACGCCGGAGGCGGACGGGACCACGGGAGACCTGAAGGTCACGGGCGGTCCGGCGGGCATCAGGCTGGGGCAGGCCGCCGGCGCGGACGCGGAGACGCTGTACTTCCGGGCCGGCGTGGACGGGCAGACAGGGCTTGCCGCCGTGGACCGGACGACCGGTGAGGTGCGCGGCTGGAGCGGGGCGCTCCCGGTGGCGTACAGCAAGGTGGAGCTGGGCGGCGGACATGTCGTCGTAGCCGCCCCGGACAAGGCCACGGTCCTGGTGTTCCCGCGCGATCTTTCGGGAGCCCCCGCCGAGGTCGCGCTGAAGGGCGTCAGCGACGGGCCGAACGCCACGTTCAATCTGGCCGTCGTCGGCGACTGGCTGATCAACGGGATGTACTCGACGACCGCGCAGCCCCTCGCGGGCGGCGAACCGGTGACCCTGCTGCGGAGCTCGGCGTACGGCACCGCGGTCGGTCCCGGTGGCACGGCCGTGAAGGTCGGCACCGGCGCCGGAGAGCGGGGCATCCAGCGCATCACTCCCGGCGTGGACGGCGGCCCGCCCGTCGTCACGCTGGTCAAAGCCCTGCCCAAGCCGCCGCGGACGATCCAGAGCCTGTCGCTGGCCCAGGGGCGGCTCGTCGTCCTGGACCACTACGGCACCGGGGTACTCGCGGACCGGGTACGGACCGTCGCCGCGTCCGGCACCCCCTCGTTCGGTGAGAGCAGCGCGTTCACCACCGACGTCCCGATGGCCACCTGTGCCGCCACGGACGTCGCCTGCGCCCAGCTCCGGGGCACGGCCGACGGCCGTATCGCCTGGCTCACGCACGACGCGGTCACCGAGCGGATCAGGGTCCACGGGCCGGACGACGGCGGTGTCTGGGAGCGCACCGGGCTGCCCAAGGGCGGCCAGATCGCCGATGTCTCGGGCCACTATGTGCTCTACACGGCGCCCGCTCAGCAGTACGTCTTCCGGATCGGCGGTGACGGCGCTCCCGTCGTCACCCGCACCCCCGGGCCCGCCGCCCTGTCCGGCAACATCCTGTGGACGACCGGCACGACCCCGGGCAGTGTCACCGCGTACGACCTGACGGCCGGGAAGACGACCGAGACCCTCGTCACCGACGCGGGCTGCACGCCCACCGAGCTCCAGGCGCTGGGCCGGTGGCTGTACTGGACGTGCGAGGGCCGGGCGGGCGTCTACGACCGCACGGCGAAGAGGTCCGTGCCGGTGCCGGCCGACGAGGCCGAGCTCGGCGACGGGTACGTCGTCACCCACGACAAGCAGGCCGGGAAGCTGACGCTGACGACGGTCGCGGACGGCACCCCCTCCGGCCGGGTCATCGGCGACCTGCCCGACACGGGCGTCTCGCAGCGGGACGTGCGCTGGACGGCCGACGAGTCCGGTGGGAACGCCGCCTACGTAGACGGCCAGGAGCGCGTGCACCTCGTCCCGTCCGGCGTGCCGCAACAACCGCTGAGCCTGCTGGACGCGCCGCGGAGCGCCACGGAGGTCTCCCCGACGACGTCGCCCGTCCTCACCGACGTGCTGCTGTCGAAGCCGGCCGCGGGCTGGACCCTGACGGTGCGTGACAAGGCGACCGGCAAGGTGGTCGGCGGCACGGACGGCGGCGCCCTGCGCGGCGCGCTGAAGGTCCCGTGGAGCACCAGCGTCACGGCTGGGGCGCTCCTGCCCAACGGCTCCTACGACTGGACGCTCTCGGTCACGCCCGCGGACGGCGTCGGCGCCCCCTTGCAGACGCGGGGCACCGTCCGGATGGTGCGCGGCAACCCCGTGTTCCACGACTACGTGGGTACGGCGACGAAGCCGGACGGCGTCGGTGACCTGCTCACCGTCCCCCGGCCGGGCACGCTGACCTACCAACAGGGCACGGGCAAGGGCACGTTCTCGGGCCAGGTCAGCGGTGCGGGCTGGCCGAAGGACATCAAGCCGGTGCCGATCGGCGACCTGAGCGGCGACCGCTGCAACGACGTTCTCGTCCGGCTCGGCAGTGGGGCGCTGCGGCTGTACCGGACGGGCTGCGGTGCCGCGCTGTCGCCCGCGGCGCCGTACACGACGATCGGGACCAGCGGCTGGACCCAGTTCGACGTCCTGACCTCGCCGGGTGACGTCACCAAGGACGGCCGCCCCGACCTGATCGCCCGCAATCCGTCGACCGGCAGGGTCTACCTGTACAAGGGGACGGCCGCCGGGAAGCTGGCGGCGCCCGTGAAGCTCTACGACGACTGGAAGACGTACAAGAAGATCATCGGCGTCGGTGACCTCAACGGTGACGGCGTCGGTGACCTGATCGCCCAGGACAGGTCGAACAACCTGTACCGCTACCTCGGGACCGGCAAGGGGACCTTCACCGCGCGAGTGAAGCTGTTCGCGAATTGGGGGGCTTCGTACAACGCGGTCACCGGAGCCGGGGACATCACGGGGGACGGGAAGGCGGACCTCGTGGTGCGGGACACCGCGGGCGGGCTGTACCGGCTTCCCGGCACCGGGACGGGCACCTTCGGGGCGCGGGCCAAGATCGGCGTGGGCTGGCAGAACTACAAGGGCATTTTCTAGCCAAGCTGTGACGTGTGTCACGCCCCCGGTGAGGGAATTGCTGGGGGCATGACAGATGACGGCACAGTGGGCGGTCGGTCTCCCGGGAACCTTTCGGACGAAGAGCGGCTGGCTCAGCTCGGCTACACCCAGGTTCTCGCCCGCCGCATGTCGGCGTTCTCGAACTACGCGGTCTCCTTCACGATCATCTCGGTCCTGTCGGGCTGCCTGACGCTGTACCTGTTCGGCATGAACACGGGCGGACCGGCGGTGATCACCTGGGGCTGGGTCGCCGTCGGGCTGATGACCCTGTTCGTCGGCCTGTCCATGGCCGAGATCTGTTCGGCGTACCCGACGTCGGCGGGCCTGTACTTCTGGGCCCATCGGCTGGCGCCCCCGCGATCGGCGGCCGCCTGGGCCTGGTTCACGGGCTGGTTCAACGTGCTGGGCCAGGTGGCGGTGACGGCGGGCATCGACTTCGGGGCCGCGTCCTTCCTCAGCGCGTACCTGAACCTGCAGTTCGACTTCGGGGTGACGCCCGGCCGGACGGTCCTGCTCTTCGCCGGGATCCTGGTCCTGCACGGCCTGCTGAACACCTTCGGGGTGCGGATCGTCGCCCTCCTCAACAGCGTGAGCGTGTGGTGGCACGTGCTGGGCGTGGGCGTCATCGTCGGCGCGCTGGCCTTCGTCCCCGACAGGCACCGGTCGACGTCCTTCGTGTTCGGCGAGTTCGTCAACAACACGGGCTGGGGCAGCGGGGTGTACGTCGTCCTGCTCGGCCTGCTGATGGCCCAGTACACCTTCACCGGCTACGACGCCTCCGCCCATATGACGGAGGAGACGCACGACGCGTCGACGGCGGGCCCCAAGGGCATCGTGCGGTCCATCTGGACCTCGTGGATCGCCGGCTTCGTCCTGCTGCTCGGCTTCACGTACGCGATCCAGTCCTACGACGCCCAACTCGCCTCGCCGACCGGTGCGCCGCCCGCCCAGATCCTGCTCGACGCGCTCGGCGCGACCGCCGGCAAGCTGCTGCTGCTCGTGGTGATCGGCGCCCAGCTGTTCTGCGGGATGGCGTCGGTGACGGCCAACAGCCGCATGATCTACGCCTTTTCGCGGGACGGCGCGCTGCCGTACTCCCACCTCTGGCACACGGTCAGCGCGCGCACCCGCACACCCGTCGCGGCGGTCTGGCTCGCGGCCGGCGGCGCGCTGGTGCTGGGCCTGCCGTACCTGATCAACGTCACCGCGTACGCGGCCGTCACCTCCATCGCCGTCATCGGCCTCTACATCGCGTACGTCATCCCGACACTGCTGCGCATCCGCAAGGGTGAGGCCTTCGACCGGGGGCCGTGGCACCTGGGCCGCTGGTCGAAGGCGATCGGCGTGGTGTCGGTGGCGTGGGTGGCCGTCATCACCGTTCTGTTCATGCTGCCCCAGGTCTCACCGGTCACCTGGGAGACCTTCAACTACGCCCCGGTCGCGGTCCTCGTCGTCCTGGGCTTCGCGGGCGGGTGGTGGCAGGCCTCCGCCCGGAACTGGTTCCTCAACCCGGAGCACGAACGGACCATCGCCCGGGAGGCGGCACGGGCGGGGGCACCTGCCGAACTGCCGGACAAGTGAGCGGTATCAGCCGTCCTTCGTGACCGATCCCGGCACCAATGGATCAAAAGTCCACCGCTTCAGGTCTCTCGGCGCTCGCCCGGCGCGCCCGTGTCTCCGATACCCGATCGGAGACACGGCCACGTCCGGCTATGCTCGGGGAGGCAACATCACCTGGGCCCTTAGCTCAATTGGCAGAGCAGTGGACTTTTAATCCATTGGTTGTGGGTTCGAGTCCCACAGGGCCTACCCGTGCGGGTGACGAGGGTACCCCTCTGACCTGCTGCGCAGCGCCTGATCCGGCTTCGGTCGGGTCGGGCGCTGTGGTGTTTTCGGGCCTGTGCGTGAGCGGTCGTGCTCGTGGCCTGCGGACCGGCTGCGGCTCGCGAGCGCGCCGGCTCCCGGTCCGACACCCGGGTTCGCGGAAAGGTCAGCGCTCGCTTCGGCGCGGTGCGCGGGGCCGTCCGGGGGTCTGTTCGTCGGTCTGCGGGGCGCTGCCGGCCGCCGCGGTTTCCCTGACGACGATGTCGCAGTCGAAGCGCTTGAGCCAACCATCACCGGCCCCGCCCATGGCGGAAGTTGCCGATGAGTAAAGTGATCGGCCGGTTGAAGATCGTAAAAGAATGGAGCACGGGGTGCGTCGGTTAGCCGGCCTGGTGGTTTTGGTTGCGGGGATGGCTCTCGCGTTCTGGTTGGTCTTCGGGCCTGCAACCGAGTGGGACGGTGCTGTGAGGTTCGTGCGCTTCGCTCTCCTGCTGGGCTGCTTCCTGGTGATCGGCGGCAGCGTGCGGCTGATCTACCCCGACAAGTCGAAAAATGAGCCCTCTGAGGCCGCCGGGTGATCAGTGAAGCTCTGGCCGGAGGCCTGGGCACACGCCTCGGCGTCCCGGGCCCCCTCAGCAGATGCTCACCGCGCCTGCTCCAATGTCCCCGCCGACATGACCACACCTCTCCCTGCACCTTGTACAGACCACTCACCACGGCTCGATGAGTACAGATGCGATGGCGGCGGTCGACGCGAATAAGCCATTCACCTGGACGGCACCGCGTTCTTCTACATCATGCGCGTCCCCGAGTTCGAACTGCCGGGCGTTTCCAGTCTCGTCTACAACAACGACCTGATCGTCTTTCTCGGCACTTACGGCACCACCCTGTTCCTCGTGTACTTCCCCATGGGGATCCTGGTGCCCAGCCTGCGTCCGTGGACCGCAGCGGCCTCCATCGCGTTCCATGTCTCCATCGGCGTCTTCATGGGACTCACCGGGTTCGTCCTGACGATGATCGCCTGCGACCTCATCTTCCTGTCCTCTGCCCTGTCTCGCGCGGGTCGGACAGCACGAACCCTCGGCAAACGCTGGACACAAAGGCGGGCCGGGGGCCTTCGCCCAACGGCTGCCGAACAGGGCATGCCGGCAGGTGGCCCTCCCGTCGATGCCGCCGTCCCGGAGCCCGTGAACCAATGACCCTGCGCCGCGTCCCCACCTGCATCATCGGCAGCTCCCACACAGCTCCGATCGTCACCGGTAAGCACGATCCCGACAAGTACGTGGAAATAGGCTCCTTCACCAAGGTCATCACCGCCACCGTCCTGCAGCAGCTGGCCGAGCAAGGCACCCTCACCCTCGCCGACCCCGTCGAACAATGGCTTGACGTTCCGCCAGGAACCGGCATCACCCTGCGGCACCTTGCCGAGCACACCTCGGGCCTGCCTCGGCTTCCTCCCGGCACCACCCGCCTCGACCCCTACAAAAAGTTCACCGACGCTCGGCTGCACGAACTGCTCGCGAGTCTCGACCGTCTCGTCACCGTCCCCGCCGGAGAGCACGAGGAGTACTCCAACTTCGGTTACGCGGTGCTCGGGGCGGCACTGACTGCGGCAACAGGGCATGAATACGACGACCTCGTCGCCGTGCACGTACTGGCCCCCCTCGGCCTGCCGCGCGACGCGATGCATGCCCAGCCGCCGGAGCGAACCCGATTGCTGCCGACCAGAGGGCTGGGCCGCAGTGCGAGACCGTGGACCATGACAGGAGCGATCCTGCCCGCAGGCGGCCTGTGGGCAAGCCCCCGCACACTGTCGCGCGTGCTGACGGGTCTCGTGCTCGACCGCTCACTCGGAGAACCCGCCCTCGCTTGGCAACGTACGGGTCCGCTGCCCGTGATCTGGCACAACGGAGCGACCCGCACGGCATCTGTGTTCGCCGGCGCCGTCCCTGACGGCCGTTGGACGGTGGTCCACCGGCTGAGCGACTCCTCCGACGTGACGGACCGCACCGGCCTGGACTACTTGCGCACAGCACACACGCAGTGAGTGGGCGGAGGAACGAACGCGCCGCCCTGTCCCATGTCGGCCGGCGCCGTCCCGTCCGTCCACACATCGCTCCGACGGGAATGAACATGTTGGTGTTCATTCGAACATTGGCGTGGTAGAAATACCGGCATGGATGTTGCCGATCGTCTGGATCTGACCCTGCGCCTCGTCCAGGGGTATGGCCAGGATCAGGGTCAGGGTCAGGAGCACGGCGAGGAACAGGGGCATGGCCAGGGGCGGGTGTCCGTCGCCGAGCTCGCGCAGCGGCTCGGGGTCTCGGAGATGACCGTGCGCAGGGACCTGGACGTGCTGGAGCGGCAGGGGCTGGTGCGGCGGGTGCACGGCGGGGCCGTCGCCGCGCGGGCGCGTGAGGAGGGTGGTGGCTTCGAGGCGCGGCAGGCGTGGCAGGCGGCGACGAAGGACCGCCTCGGCGCGGCCGTCGCCGGAATGGTCGAGCCGGGGTCACGGGTACTGCTGGACGCCGGGACCACGACCGTGCACGTGGCGCAACACCTCGCCGCACGGGGCCCGTTGACGGTCGCGGTGCTCAGTCTCCAGGCGGCGCTGCGGCTGGCCGACCGGCCCGGCATCGAACTGCTGGTCGTCGGCGGCCGTTCCCGCCCGGGTGAGCGGTCCCTCGTCGGGCCGCTGGCCCTGCGCACCATCGAGTCCCTTGCCTTCGACGTGTTCGTGATGTCGATCGGCGGGGTGCACGCCGTGCACGGCTGGTCGGAGTTCTCCCTCGAGGACGCGGCCGTCAAGCAGGCGGGGCTCGGCCAGTCGGCCCGTACGGTCGCCGTGGCCGACGCGACGAAGCTCGGCGTGCGCGCGTTCAGCCAGGTCGCCCCGCTCGACGCCGTGCACTCCTTCGTCACCGACGCCGCCGCGGCGGACCCCGCCACCCATCCCGGCGGCCCGCAGACGCTGGACGCCCTGCGCGAGGCCGGCGTCGAGACCCGGCTGGCCTGAACTCGCCCCAGGAGAACCCGTGAAACCACTGATGATCCTTGTCGCCGGCCCGTACCGTTCGGGCACCGGCGACGACCCCGCGAAGCTCGCGGCCAACGTACGGTCCATGAACGAGGTCGCCCTCGTGCTGTTCCGCGCCGGGCATCTGCCCGTCACCGGAGAGGCGCTCGCGCTGCCCCTGCTGGAGACGGCGGGCGGCGCCGCCCCCGGCGACCCGCTCTTCGACGAGCTCTTCCACCCCGTCGCCGAACGTCTGCTGGACCGGTGCGACGCCGTCCTGCGGGTAGGCGGCCCGTCCGAGGGCGCGGACCGGATGGTCGAGCGGGGCCGCGCCCAGGGCAAGCGGATCTACGCCGGCCTCGCCGAGGTCCCGCACCTCACCGACGCCCCCGATCCACGCGCCGTCGCCGCCCCCACCGCGGGCCGCCGATGACCGGGCACCTCGACGCCTCGGCCGGGCCCGCGTCCGGTGCCCACGGCGCTTCGCCCCGTCCCGCCTCCGGCACCCCCGGCATAGACATTCCCGACCCCCGTGGCCGTACCGGACTCGACCGGCAGGGACGCGACCTCACCGGCAACGACCGGGTCCGCGTCGTGGACGTCGAGGTCCTGGCCTGTGACTGGTCCGTCCTGCGCCGCACCACCTTCGACTACCGGCACAGCGACGGACACCGGAGCCGCGAACAGCGCGAGACGTACGACCGGGGCGACGGCGCCACGATCCTCCTCTACGACCCCGACCGCCGTACCGTCCTGCTCACCCGGCAGTTCCGGCTGCCCGCGTACGTCAACGGGCACCCCGACGGCATGCTGCTGGAGACCGCCGCCGGGCTCCTGGACGGCGACGACCCGCGCGAGGCGATCCGCCGCGAGGCGGCCGAGGAGACCGGACGGGCGGTCCACGAGGTCGAGCACGTCTACGACGTGTTCATGAGCCCCGGTTCGGTCACCGAGCGGCTCAGTTTCTTCGCCGCCCCCTACGACGCCTCCGCCCCCGGTGTCGACACGGCCGGCGTGGCGGCCGAGGGTGAGGACATCGCCGTCGTCGAACTCCCCTTCGCCGAGGCCCTCGACCTCGTCCGCACCGGCGCGATCGCGGACGCGAAGACCATCATGCTGCTCCAGTGGGCCGCGCTGGACGGCCCGTTCGGACCGCCGGCGGTCAGCCCACGCCGAGCCCGGTGAGGTCGGCCAGCGGCAGCGTGTGCTGGGTCTGGAGGACCTTCGCGCGCAGGTAGCGGACGTTGTGCGGGGTGGTGAAGACGCCCGTCGGCACCCGGTTTTGGACGTCGATACCCAGACGCCGCAACTGGTCGGCCTTGTCCGGGTTGTTGGACAGCAGGTCCAGGGCCGTGATGCCCAGGGCGCGCAGCATCTGGGCGGCGGCCGTGTAGTCCCGGTCGTCCTCGGGAAGGCCGAGCGCCGCGTTCGCCTCGTAGGTGTCCAGTCCCTGGTCCTGGAGGGCGTACGCGTCGAGCTTGTTGTAGAGGCCGATGCCGCGTCCCTCCTGCCGGAGGTAGAGCAGGACGCCGCCGGTATCGGCTATGCGCTCGACCGCCTCGCGCAGCTGCGGCCCGCAGTCGCAGCGGGCGGAGCCGAAGACGTCACCGGTGAGGCACTCGGAGTGCAGCCGGACCAGGGGGGTGGCCCCGGGCGCCGGCTCGCCGAGGACGACGGCGACGTGCTCCTGGCCGTCGGCGAGACCGTGGAAGGTGACGAGTTCGGCGTCGACGGAGTAACCGTCGGGGAAGCGCAGCGGTACCCGGACGCGGGCGCGCGGGGTGGCGGCGGGGGTGTCGGGCATGCGGTCTCCCGGGTCCGGAGGACGGTGACAGGGCGACGCCGGGCCGCCCTGTGCTTCAGATTTGAAGCAGATCCAGTGAGTCGAGACCCTACCCATGCTTTAAAGTTAAAGCAACCAGGGTGTGGCGCGGCTCACGAGGTCCCGGAGCAGGGTGAGGAGCGCCGTCTCCAGGGGAGGTCCTCGGGCGCCGCGTCGCCGTTCCCGCTCTCCTGGAACCCGCGCGCGACCTGGGTGAAGATCTCCTCCAGCTGTCCCACCTGCTCGGGGGTGAGCCGGTCGAAGAGGGAGGTGCGGACCGTTTCGACATGGCCGGGCGCCGCGCTCTCCAGGACCGTCATGCCCTCGTCCGTCAGGACCGCGACGCTGCCGCGCTTGTCCCAGCGGCAGTCCTCGCGACGCAGCAGCCCGTCCTTCTCCAGCCGGGACACCGCGTAGGTCAGCCTGCTGCGGGTGATCTTCAGCTGCTCCGCGAGGTCGGTCATCCGCAGCCGCCGCTCCGGTGTCTCGGAGAGGTTGGCGAGTATGGAGTAGTACAGGTGGGGCATGCCGGCCTCCTGCTGGAGCTGCCGGTCGATCGCGTCCTCGAGGAGGAGGTAGCCGGCAACGTACGCGCGCCAGGCGCGCTGCTCCTCGGGGGTGAGCCAGCGGGTCGTCATGCACCCAGTGTAGATTTGTTTCAAACTTGAACCAAGAGCACCGCGCCAGACCACCGCCAGACCACCGCCAGACCGCCTTCGGACCGCCGTCATACCGCCGTCCGTCGGGCCGAGCCCGGGGAGCCGCGTCGATGCCGTACCCGTACGTCCTGCTGTCCGCCGCCGTGTCCCTCGACGGCTACCTGGACGACACCACGCCCGAGCGCCTGCTCCTCTCCAGCCGCGCCGACTTCGACCGCGTCGACGAGGTACGGGCCTCCGTCGACGCCATCCTCATCGGCGCCGGAACGATCCGCGCCGACAACCCCCGGCTCCTCGTGAACTCCCCGGAGCGCCGCGCCTCCCGCGTGGCCGCCGGACTGCCGCCTTACCCCCTCAAGGTCACCGTCAGCGGCTCGGGCGACCTCGACCCGGCGGCGAACTTCTGGCACACGGGCGGCGAGAAGGTCGTGTACACGACGGAGGAGGGCGCCGAGCGGGTCCGGACCCTCGGCATCGCCGCGGATGCCGTCGCGCTCGGCCCCGAACTGGACTGGCGCCGTCTTCTCGAGCACCTCCACGACGTGCGCGGCGTGCGGCGTCTCATGGTGGAGGGCGGCGGAACCGTCCACACCCAGCTGCTGCGGCAGGGCCTCGCCGACGAACTCCAGCTCGTCCTCGCCCCGCTGTTCGTCGGAGACCCGCACGCGCCCCGGCTGTTCGGGCCGGGCGGCTACCAGGGCGGACGCCTGCGCCTGCTGGAGACCCGGCGCATCGAGGACGTCGTCCTGAACCGCTACGAGCCCACCGCCCCCGGCGCCGGACCGCTGTCCGTCGCGGCCGACCGCCACTGGCTGGCCCTCGCCTGCGCACTCGCGGCCGACTGTCCGCCGTCGCGGACCGCCTTCAGTGTCGGCGCGGTGATCGTGGCCGCCGACGGCACGGAGCTGGCGCGCGGCCACTCCCGTGAGGCCGGCGACCCGGTCGTGCACGCGGAGGAGGCGGCCCTCGCGAAGCTCGACCCCGCCGACCCCCGCCTGTCCACTGCCACCGTCTACAGCAGCCTCGAGCCGTGCGCCCACCGCTCCTCCCGCCCGGCCCCCTGCACCCGGCTCATCCTCGACGCGGGCGTGCGCAGGGTGGTCACGGCCTGGCGGGAACCGAACACCTTCGTCACGGAGGCGGACGGAAGCGGTCTGCTGGCCGCCCAGGGTGTCGACGTCCTCGTACTTCCGGAGTACGAGGAGCGTGCGAAGGACCCGAACGGCCACCTTCTCCGAGACCGCTGAGGCACCGCGGATCAACCGATGTGCTTTCTGTCCCGCTGATGGCGTACAGTTGTGTTCATCGCCGCGGGGTGGAGCAGCTCGGTAGCTCGCTGGGCTCATAACCCAGAGGTCGCAGGTTCAAATCCTGTCCCCGCTACTGATGGCCGAAGGCCGGAATCCGAAAGGGTTCCGGCCTTCGGCGCGTTCACCGGCCCCCGGGCGTGCTCGCCAGTCACTCCCTCACTCTTCGTGATCGGATGACCGCTCTGCGCATAACGAACGAGTCACCATCAAAACGCCTGTGACTGATGAAGCGTTTCCGGGGTAGGGCGAGGCGCGGTCAACTCGCCCGTTTTTCACCACTGGTGGCCCGAAAGTCCAGGCCACGAATGTTATTGATCAAGAAGAACGGCTTGGAATACCGCCCCCGGGTCTATTAACGTTCGATAACGCAGCGCGGTCGTCCCAGCCGGCACCAGAGTCGGCTCCGTGCGGCACGTGCCGAATCCCGCAAGGGAACCGGGGAACCACCACCTTGGGGTGAATCACGCGGAAGCCGCCGTGAACTCGCAGAGTCCACGGCCGGTATACGCGCGTAGGAGACCTTCCCGCTCCGAACCCGTCAGCTAACCCGGTAGGCGACGGAAGGAAAGGAGCGCGCCCGCGTGGCGTCCAACCCGCCTGCCCCAGAAGCCCCGTACGCGCCGAGCCAGCGGTCCACCGAGACCTTCGGCTACGGCGGTTACCGCACTGACGAGGGCCCCTGGGAGGAATGGAACCCCACCGCGGAGTCCATTCGCCCGGCACGCGGCAAGCACCGCGTCGCCAAGCAGCGCGGCGGCGGATTCGCCCGCAGCTCCACCGTCCTCGGCGTCGGCGTCATAGCCGCCGTCAGCGCGGGCGGCATGGCCAGTGCCAACACCGGCAAGGCCCCGGTCTCCATCTCGATGCCGGACCTGCCCAACGTGGGCTCGCTCATCTCCGACGACCAGCCCGCCCAGGAAGCCCCGTCGGCCTTCGCCGGCTTCGGAACCGAAGCCCCCGTGGACGCCGACGAGAGCGCCTCCGACGCCGGCGAGGCCCTGCGCAGCCGGATCATGGCGCAGGCCGAGTCGCAGCAGTCCCAGGTCGAGGTCAAGGCAGCCGCCGTGGCGGCCAAGGCCGAGGCCGACGCCGTCGCCAAGGCCGAGAAGGAGGCGGAGGCCAAGGCGGCCGCCGCCAAGAAGAAGGCCGCCGAGGAAGCCGCCGCGAAGGTCGAGGCCGCGCGCCTGGCCGAGCTGGCCAAGCAGTACACCCTGCCGACCTCCTCGTACACCATCACCTCGACCTTCGGTCAGGCCGGTTCCCTCTGGTCCTCCGGCTACCACACGGGTCTCGACTTCGCCGCGCCCACGGGCACGCTCATCAAGGCCGTCCACAGCGGCACCATCACCGAGGCCGGCTGGGCCGGTTCCTACGGCTACCGCACCATCCTGACCCTGGACGACGGCACCGAGCTGTGGTTCTGCCACCAGTCGTCGATCAGCGTCAGTGTCGGCCAGAAGGTCGCCACCGGTGACGTGATCGGCCGGGTGGGCGCGACCGGGAACGTCACCGGGGCCCACCTCCACCTCGAGGTCCACCCGGGCGGCAGCGCCGACGGCATCGACCCGGCGGCATGGCTGCGCGGCAAGGGCATCAACCCCTGAGCGGTCCCTCTCCCGCGGACACCCTGATCCACCTCGGCAGCCCCGGCGCCCTCCGCGTCGGGGCTGCCGGTCTGTGCCGTCCACAGGCGCCGTTCACATGTTCTTCGCGTCACGCCCGGAATGGGCGGGCCGTCGGCGCCCGTTGAGACGAAGCATGACTTCTCTTCGCAAGCTCGGCTCCTCCGACCTCGAGGTCTTCCCGCTCTCCCTCGGCGGCAACGTCTTCGGCTGGACCGCCGACGAGACGGCCTCCTTCGCCGTACTCGACGCCTACACGGCCGCGGGCGGCAACTTCGTCGACACCGCCGACTCCTACACGGCGTGGATCGAGGGCAACAGCGGTGGCGAGTCCGAGACCATCATCGGCAGGTGGGTGAAGGCCCGGGGAAACCGCGACGACGTCGTGATCGCCACCAAGGTGAGCCAGCACCCCGAGTTCCCCGGTCTGTCCGCCGACAACATCAAGGCCGCCGCCGACGCCTCGCTCCGCCGTCTGGACACCGACCACATCGACCTCTACTACACGCACTTCGACAAGCCCGAGGTGCCCGTCGAGGAGATCGTCGGAGCGCTCGACGAACTGGTGAAGGCGGGCAAGGTGCGGCACATCGCCGCCTCCAACATCTCGCCCGAGCGGCTCCGGGAGTCCCTGGAGTTCTCCGACCGGGAGGGCCTGGCCCGGTACGTGGCCCTCCAGCCCCACTACAACCTGGTCTCGCGCGACACCTACGAAGGCGGCCTCCAGGACGTCGCCGCCCGCTTCGGTCTCGCCGCCGTCCCGTACTTCGCGCTGGCCGCCGGTTTCCTCACCGGCAAGTACCGGCCCGGTACGACCGTGCAGAGCGCCCGCGCCGCCGGTGCCGCCAAGCACCTCGACACGGAGCGGGGCCGGAACGTCCTCACCGCCCTGGACGAGATCGCCCAGGCCCATGACATCGAGATCCCCACGGTCGCCCTGGCGTGGCTCGTCGCGCAGCCGACGGTGGCCGCGCCGATCGCTTCCGCGCGCACGGTCGAGCAGCTGCCGGCTCTGCTCGGGGTCGCGCAGCTGGAACTGACGGCGGAGGAGATCACCCGGCTGAACCGGGCCTCGGCCTGACCTGCCTCGGTCTGACCTGCCTCGCCCGACCTACTGGTGCGGGTGGGGGGCGGGACGGGGCTCTGACGGAAATCCGGGTCCGGGCACGTGTCCGGACCCGAATCCGGGTCCGGGTCCGAATCCGGGGCCGAATCCCGGCCCCGGTCCGGGGCCGTGTGCTGCGGGGTACCCGTATCCGTACCCCGGTCCCGCCGGGCTCCCGTACCCCGGTCCCGCCGGGCTCCCGTACGCCGGTCCAGCCGAGTGCCCGAATCCGGTGCTGTGGCCCTGGCCGTACCCCGGTCCCCGGCCGTACCCCGGTCCCTGGCCGTATGCCGGTCCCTGGCCGTATCCGTACACCCCGTACACCGGCCAGGGCGGCGGGGTCACCCGTACCGGCGGGGCGGTCATCCGGGCCGCGTGGTCCAGCGCGGGCCGGGCGACGTCCTTGCGCCGCCACAGTTCGTTGAGCAGCTCCCGCTCGCGTACGAGGAAGTCGGCGTCGGCCCGTCCCCGGCGGCCGCGGTGCCGCAGGAACGCGAGGGACGTCGCGTACGCCTCGTACCGCGCCACCTCCCACGCCGCGGACTTGCCCAGGTGGCGGTCGGCGTACTCCCGGGCCAGCCGCCGGGCCCGCATCGAGCCGAGCGCGAACGGTTCGGCCGGCGTGAGCCAGCCGGCGGCCGCGTAGGCGGGCAGCTCCTCGCGTACGGTGCGCAGTTCGCGTTGGCGCGTCCACACCACCAGCCAGGTCAGCAGCCCGAACGCGGGCACCATGAACGCCGCGTACACCGCGAAGAACCCGAACTCGCCGAACGACGAGGAGCCGTTCCACAGGGCGTGCATGCCCATCGCGAGGAGCAGCCCGCACACCGGGAGCAGCCCGCGCCGCAGGTGCTGACGGTCCCCGGAGAGCGCGGCGACGCCGAAGCCGATGCCGGTCAGGACGGTGAACAGGGGGTGCGCGAACGGCGACATGATCACGCGTACGAAGAAGGTCGCGGCGGTGACGGAGGCGATGCCGCTGTCGCCCGTGAGCTGGTCGGTGCCGAAGGCGGTGCCGAGGTAGAGGATGTTCTCGGTGAAGGCGAAGCCGGTGGCGGTGACCCCGGCTATCACCACGCCGTCGACGATGCCGGTGAAGTCCCGCCTGCGGAAGAGGAACACCAGCAGGACGGCGGCGGCCTTGGCGGACTCCTCGACGATCGGCGCTATGACGGTCGCCCCGATGGTGTCCGCGCCGGACGGGTCGGCGGTCGCGGTGGCTATCCATCTGGTCGCGAAGCTGTTGGCGATGATGGCTATCAGGGCCGCCGCGCACGCGCCCCAGGCGAACGCGAAGACCAGATTCCGCCAGGGGCCGGGCTCGACCCGGTCCAGCCACCGGAAGGCGGCGATCAGCAGCGGCACGGGCAGTACGGCGAGTCCGAGTCCCACCAGGAAACCCTCCGTGCCGGTCTGTTCGCGCACCAGGGCGAGGATGACCAGGCCGGACAGTGTGAGCAGGGTGATCAGCGCCCCGTACCGCACCCACCTGCGCTGCCACCAGTGAGCGTGCCGCAGCACACCGTCCTCGGGCGGGCCGCCGGGATGCGGCGGGTAGGGCGGAAACGGAGGACTGATGGCCACGGCATCGACCCTAACGAGGGAGGGGACTGTGGTGGAGGGGAGCGGTCGGTCGGTGGTCGGTGATCCCTCGGCCGGTCAGCGAGCCCCGGGCCGGACTCGATGCTGTACGCGACGGAAGAGCAGATCGTTCACGACGTGACCCTTGTCCAGCCCCTGACCCTCGAAACGGGTCAGCGGCCGGAACTCGGGCCGGGGCGCGAACCCGCCGTCGGCCCGGGTGTTCTCGAAGGCGGGATGCGCGGTCAGCACCTCGAGCATCTGCTCGGCGTACGGCTCCCAGTCCGTGGCGCAGTGCACCAGCGCGCCCGGCTTCAGCCGCGTCGCGGCCAGGTCGAGGAACTCCGGCTGGATGAGGCGCCGCTTGTGGTGCCGCTTCTTCGGCCAGGGGTCGGGGAAGTAGACGCGCAGCCCGTCGAGCGAGTCCGCCGGCAGCATCTCGCGCAGCAGGATGATCGCGTCGCCGTTGGCGACCCGGACGTTGGTCAGCCCGGTCCGGTCCGCGAGGTTGAGCAGGTTCCCCTGGCCGGGCGTGTGCACGTCCACCGCCAGGATGCCGGTGTCCGGGTCGGCGGCCGCCATCTGCGCGGTCGCCTCACCCATCCCGAAGCCGATCTCCAGCACGACGGGACGGTTTTCGCCGAACAGCTCGACGAGGTCCACGGAGTGCCCGTCGATGTCGAGGCCCCAATTGGCCCACAGCCGCTGCAACGCGTCCGCCTGCCCGGCCGTCACCCGGCTGCGCCGGGGCTGGAAACTCCGGATCCGCCGCTCGAAGTGCGACCCGGCGGGATCGGCCTTGGGCCCGTCGGGGAACCGGGGCTCCCCCTTCGCGCGGGTATGCCGAACGGACTCGCCCGGGTGGTGCTCGCCGCCGGGAAAGGGCTGGGGGACTTCGGGGGTGCTCACGGAATCAGACACAGTGCGCTCGATTTTACGGGGCCGCCCGACCTGCCTGCCCGCCCCCGCCCGAGGCCCGGTGTCCGAGCGCTCACGCGCTCGCCAGCGCGCCCAGCGCCCGGCGTGCCACCTCCCGGCCGATCGGCAGCGAGGCGGTGGCCGCCGGTGAGGGTGCGTTCAGGACGTGGACCGCTCGGGCCCCCTCCCGGATCAGGAAGTCGTCCACCAGCCCGCCGTCCCGGAGCACCGCCTGGGCCCGTACCCCGGCCGCCGACCGCACCAGGTCGTCCTCCTCCACCGCGGGCAGCAGCCGGCGCACCGCGCCCACGAACGCCCCCTTCGACACCGACCGCCGCAGCTCCCCGACCCCGTACCGCCAGTGCTGTCTGCCCATCCGCCACACCCCGGGCCAGGCCGCCGTCGACAGCGCTTCAGCGGGCCGTACGACGCCCCACCCATACCCCTCGCGGGCCAGCGCCGGCACGGCATTGGGCCCGACGTGCACGCTTCCGTCGATGCCTCTGGTCAGATGGACGCCGAGAAACGGGAACGCCGGATCGGGCACCGGATACACCAGCCCGCGCACCAGCTCCGGCCGCGCCAGCTCGTAGTACTCGCCCCGGAACGGCACGATCCGTACCTCGGGCTCGTCCCCCGTCAGCCGGGCGACCTCGTCCGAGTAGAGCCCGGCGCAGTTCACCAGCACCCGCCCGCGTACGACGTCCCCGCGCGCGGTGAGCACGGCCACGCCGCGCTCCGGCCGCCGGTCGATCCGCACGACCCGCGCCCCGTAGCGGAGCTCCGCCCCGGAGGCCTGGCCCAGCTGCCGTGCGACGGCCGTGTAGTCGCAGATCGCCGTCGTACACACGCGTATCGCGGCGAGCCCCCGGACCTCGGGCTCGTACTCCGCGATCTGGGCGGCACCCAGCTCCCGGACCGCGATCCCGTTCTCCCGGCCGCGCTGCACGAGCGCGTGCAGGCGGGGCAGCTCCGCCCGCTCGGTGGCGACGATCAGCTTGCCGGTGACGGCGTGCTCGATGCCGTACTCCGCGCAGAACTTCGTCATCTCGGCCGCGCCCCGCACCGCGTACCGCGCCTTCAGCGACCCCGGCCGGTAGTAGATCCCGCTGTGGACGACCCCGCTGTTGCGCCCGGTCTGGTGCCGGGCCACTCCCGGCTCCTTCTCCAGCACCGTCACCCGCGTGCCCGGTGCGGCACGCGTGATCGCATACGCCGTGGACAGCCCGACGATGCCGCCGCCGACCACGAGCACATCACTGTCGTAAGCGATCTTCGGCACGTGCACCACCTCCCGGGTTCGATAGTGCACTGCGCCACTGACAGTGCCTTCAAACCCGGGGCGGGCGTCCTGCCGACCGGCGGCGCGGCGGTGGGGCCGTGCCGGTGTGCGGCTCCGCCGTGACGGATCCGGTCCTACGCCGGAGTCATCAGCAGCGGCCGGGCCCGCTCCCGCAGTTCCACCACTCTCGGTTCGTCGCCGTAGGGCTCCAGCCGATGCAGGAGGTCCTTGACGTACTCCGTGGTGCGGGCGGAGGAGATACGCCCGGCCACCTCCACGGCCCGCACGCCCTGCGCACAGGCGGCGTCGAGGTTTCCCGACTCCAGTTCGGCGACCGCCGAGACGACGAGCCGCAGCCCGTGCGACCGCACGAACTCCTCCGTGGGCTGGGACAGCGCCTGCTCGGTGAACCTCCGCACCTGACGCGGTGCCTTCAGGTCGCGGTAGCACTCGGCGGCGTCGGCGGCGAAGCGGTCGTAGGAGTAGAAGCCGAGCCAGGACGGATCGTGGTCGCCTTCCCGGGACCGCTCCAGCCAGCCCTCGGCGGCCTTCAGCGCCGTGCCGGCGGCATGCGCGTCCCCCGCGCGGGCATGCGCGCGTGCCTCGACGAGCCGGAAGAAGCTCATGGTGCGGGCCGTGGCCAGCCCCCGGTTGCGCTCCAGGGCCGCCTGCGCGAGATCGACGCCCTCGTCCCCGAAGCCGCGGTACGTGGCCTGCAGGGACATGGAGGCCAGGACATAACCCCCCAGGGGTACGTCGGCCGCCGCGCGGGCCAGCCGCAGCGCCTGGATGTAGTAGCGCTGCGCGGCCTCCTGCTGACCGGTGTCGAAGGCCATCCACCCCGCCAGCCTGGTCAGTTCGGCACTGGCCCCGAACAGGGCCCGGCCGACCTCGTCGGAGTAGGAGCCGAGCAGCAGCGGCGCCGCCTCCACCCGCAGGCACTCCGGGACCATGGACGAACGCCAGTCGCCGCCCCCGTACTTGGAGTCCCAGCGTCTGGCGTCCTCGGCGGCCTCCCGCAGCTTCTGCACATCGCTGTGGCCGACTTTGAGCGGTGCGCCGGACTCCTCCACGAGGTGTACGTCACGTGCCACCGAACTGTCGGCCGGGGCTATCAGCCACCGTGAGGCGGGCGTCGCGTACGCGCTTACTGCGAACGATCCGGCCAGTGACTGCCAGATGCCTCCGGAACCGGCCCGGCGGCCGGCGAGGTCGAGGCGGTAGAGCTCCGTGGCCGAGCGCACGGCCTGGTTGACGTCCCTGGGGAAGGCGAGGCCCACTTCGGGCGCGGGATCCGCGTCCGCCAGGCCGATCTCGTGGAGCGGCACCGGGCGGCCGAGCTTCTGACCGATGGCGGCCGCGATGAGGTGCGGCGCGGCGCCCTGCGGCACCATGCCTTTCGACACCCAGCGCGCCACGGACGTCTTGTCGTAGCGAAGAGTCAACCCGCGTTGAGCGCCAAGATCGTTGACGCGTCGCGCGAGTCCTGCGTTGCTGATTCCCGCGAGGGCGAGAACGGTGCCGAGTTTTTCGTTCGGCCCGCGTTGCTCCCTGGACATTGCGCCACCCCTCGACACAGACGGCTGCCGCGCTGGCATAACCATGCGGCATTCGTAAACCCAGCGTAGTTCGCCGCATCCCAAGCGTTAAGGGGCATTCTTCCGGTTGGCGGGATTGTGGTCCGTACGAAAATCCGGGCGCAGGTACGGACCGTCGCGGCGTGCCCCCGCTGTGTGGCCGTGCGCCCGGCCGTGCGCTCTTCTCCGGCCACCGTGGGAGCGATTGCATGGGCTCTGCGTGGGTCGGCCCGCTGTACTGGATCCAGTGGGCTGGGGGACACCGCCGCCTACATCCCCGCGGGCGGCGGAGCGGTCCGGGGGGCGCACTCCGCCTCCCGGACCGGCGCGAGCCCGGATGGGCACGCGCGTGTGCACGGACCGTGTGCGGAGCCTGCGCGGGAGGTTCTCGACGGGGGTCGCACGGCGGGGATTTGGCCGAAAATCGACCCTGTGTTCTGTGGGGGGCAACGCCTCCCACCACGGAAATCGAGGGCGCGCAGGGCGTTTTCGGGGAGCGTACCGGGGGCGCATTCACGTCGCCGACACCGGGGTGCACAGGGACACCCCCGTGGTCACCGGTGAGTTGACGCGGGCACAGTCGCCGCATCACAAGCGGCGCCGCCTCCTTCTACGGCGCGTTTCTCGTGGCAGCATGGTGAACCGTTCGTACGGTGCACTCGGTTGTCCACAGCCTGTGGAGGCGTCCATGCGGTGGTTGGTGGGATGGAGCAGCACCGCCGCGGGTGCGCCGGGTGGGACCGTCGGCTACGACGGCCGCCGCGACGACGGTGCGTCGTACGGGGGCGGGGTCGGCCTTGACGGCGAGACGCTGCACCCGGTCGGCTCCCAACTCCTGTGGGGCGACCCCGATCCGCTCTGGGCGGTCGGTGACTGGCGCCCCGACGAGGTACGGGTGGTCAAGGCCGACGCACAGACCCGGGTCGCGGTCCTCGGCACCTGCGGCGCGACCGACGAGCAGCTGCGCGTCGGACTGTTCGCCGCGCGCGGAGGGGCACTTCGGCATCTGACGGCCTGGTCGGGCAGCTACACGGCGATCGTCCAGGTGGGCCGGCGCATCACCGTCTGCGGCGATCTGGCGGGCGCGCGTCCGGTGTTCCACACTCCCTGGGCCGGCGGCACGGCGTACGCGACGGCCGCGCTGCCGCTGGCCGACCTCATCGAGGCCAACCTCGACTTCGGCCACCTGGCGGCGCTGCTGGCCGCCCCCGACGTACCGGCCGCCCTGCACGACTCCACCCCGTACGACGGCGTGCGTCGCATTCCGCCGGGGCACGCGCTGATCCTGCGCGCCGGGGCACGTGAGGTCGCCGGGTACGAGCCGGTCGCCTCGCTCGCCGTGGCGGCGCCCCCGGCCGACCCGGACAGCGCGGTCGGTGCCGTACGCGACGCGCTCATCGAGGCGGTACGCGCGCGTCTGTCCGCGCCCCGGCACGTCCCCGACATCGACCCCGGCCCCGTGCCCGGCATGGGACCGGCGGAACGGCGCGCCGCGCGCGGGATGCCGGTTCCGGGCATCGGCGCGGACCTCTCCGGCGGGCCTGCGTCCGCCACGCTGGCGCTCCTCGCGGCGGGCCTGCCCGGAATGCCGGGCACACTGCTCGGCCACGGCACGGGCGCGGGGGAGCGGCTGCTGGCCGTCACCTTCAACGACCTGGCCGTCGGCGGACGCGAGGCCGAGCTGGAACGGGCCGGCGCCCTCGCGGCCAACCCGCGCCTGCACCACGTCGTGGCGGCGGGCGGCGAGGAGACCCTGCCGTACGCCGACCTGGACGGCCCGCTGACCGACGAACCCGGCCCGAGCCTGGTCACCGCCGCCCGCCACCGGGCACGCCTCGCGGCGGGCAGCGCGGACCACTTCACGGGCTACGGCGCCCGGCAGGTGCTGGACGCCCACCCGGCCCGACTCGCGGACCTGCTGATGGACCGCAAACGCCGTCACCTGGTGCGCCCGATGGCGGCGTTGACCAAGGCCGACGGCTCGGTGCTCGTCCCCGCGCGCGTGTACGGCGCGGCCCGTCGGCTGGCCCGGACGCCCTACCGCACGGGCGTGGAGGGACTGGCCGAACGCCTCCTGCACCGCAGCTTCAGCTTCGACGACCCCCCGGGCGCCGTCGGGGCCTCCCTGGCGGCCCTCACCTGGGGCGGAGCGGGCCCGGCCGCCCGCTGGCTGACGGGGGAGGCGCTGGCTGAAGTATCGGTTCGCCTCCAAGGGGCCGCGCACCGCACCGGCGTGGGACCCGGCCAGCGGCCGGGCGACTACCGCGCCCGCGCGGCCCTCGCCCGGCACGCCATGGACCTGCGCGTCCTGGAACAGGCCGCCGAGATCCGCTCCCAGCGACTGCACGCGCCGTTCCTCGACAACCAGGTCGTCCGCGCGTGCCGTGCGCTTCCCGAGACCCTGCGCGTGCAACCGGGGGCCCGTGCCGCGATCCTGCGCACCGTCCTGAAGGGCGCAGGCGTCACCGACCTTCCGCCCGGCTGGGGCGCCCCCTCGCAGGCATCCGCCACCGCGGCGGCCCGGGCCGGCCTGCGGATGGCCATGGACCCCCTCCTCGCCCTCTTCGAGGCACCCCTCCTCGCCGAAGCCGGCCTGATCGAGGCGAGAGTGGTCCGCAAGGCCCTCCGGGCCGCCGCGGCGGGCGAGCCCCTCCCCCTGGACGGCCTGGCCGACCTGATCTCCCTGGAACTCTGGCTCCGCCGCCTCCTGTCCCGCAGGGGCACCTGCTGGACCGGCACACCGGCACGCGCACGTGCGGTACCGGCGGGCATCGCTCCCCAGAGACGGGCCGTCTCCTCCGGGGGGTGAGCAACCCATCGCTCCTGGGACAGGCCCCGAACACCGTGCCCTACGCCTCACCCCCGGTGACAATGAACGGGTGCGGTACAGAATTCTGGGCGTCACCCAGACAGCGGACGACGAAGGCACCGCCCTACCCGTACCCGGTGCTCGTCTGCGTGCCGTCCTCACGGCCCTGGCCCTCCGCCCGGGCCGTCTCGCCACCCCGGAAACGCTCATCGACGAGGTCTGGGCCGAGACACCGCCCCAGGACGCCCCCGCTGCCCTCCAGGCCCTGATCGGCCGCCTCCGCCGCGCCCTCGGCAAGGACAGCGTCACCTCCGAGCCGGGCGGTTACCGCCTCGCCGCGACCGAGGACGACGTCGACCTCTTCGTCTTCGAACGACTCGTACGTCAGGGCATCGAAGCCCTGCGGCGAGGCGAGGCACGCACCGCCGCCCGCACCCTGGACGACGCCCTCGCCCTCTGGCGCGGCCCCGCCCTCGCCGACCTCCCCGCCCGCACCGCGGCCGCCCGCCCCGAGGCCCTCCGGCTGGAGGCCACCCGCGCCCGCGCCGAGGCGGACCTCGTCCTGGGCCGCGCCCGCGAAGCCGTACCGCCGCTGACCGAACTGACCGCGGCGCACCCGTACGACGAGCCGCTGCACGCCCTCCTCATCCGCGCCCTGCGCGACTCCGGCCGCGACGCCGACGCCCTCGCCGCGTACGAGACCGCCCGCCGCACCCTCGCCGACGGCCTCGGCACCGACCCGGGCCCACACCTGCGAGCCCTGCACACCGAACTCCTCAACGGCCCGAAACCGCCCCCTGGACTTGCACCGGCACCGGCACCGGGCCCGGGTTCGGGTTCGGGCCCGGGTTCGGGCCCGGAACGGATCCACGGGCCTGCGTCGGCCTACGACCTGGAACGGTTCCACGGGCCTGCGTCGGCCTACGGCCCGGAACGGATCAATAGGTCGGCACCGGCACAAGGGCCCGCTTCGATCCAGGGCCGGGAACGGATCAACGGGCCTGAGCCGACGCACGGACTCGCTTCGACCTACAGGCCTGCACCGGCCCACGGGCCCGATTCGACCTACGGTCCGGAACCGATCAACGGGCCCGCACGGGCGCAGGCGCCTGCACCGGCCCGGGGCCCGGAACCGGCCCACGGGCTTGCACCGGCCCACGGGTCCGATTCGACCTACGGTCCGGAACCGATCAACGGGCCCGCACGGGCACAGGCCTCTGCTCCAGCCCACGGCCCCTCAACCCATGGCCCCGCTTCGGCACGCGGCCCTGCGCCGGCCCATGGCCCCGCTTCGGCCCATGCCCCCGCACCGGCCCATGACCTCGCCGCGACCCCCGCCCCCGCCCCGGCGGATCCGCCGGGGCCCCGTACCCCGCTGCAACTCCCCGAGCGCACCGGCAACATTCGTCCGCGGCTTACCTCTTTCGTGGGGAGGGAACCCGAGCTCGGCGCCATCCGTTCCGCATTGCACAGGGCCCGTCTCGTCACGCTCACCGGACCGGGCGGCTCCGGGAAGACCCGCCTCGCCGAGGAAGCCGCCGCCGGGCTCCCGCAGGCGTGGCTGGCCGAGCTGGCGCCGCTCGACCGGCCGGAGGCGGTGCCGGGCGCGGTGGTCAGTGCCCTCGGTCTGCGCGAGACCGTCCTGATGACCACCGACCTGACGCCCCCGCAGGACGACCCGGTCGCCCTGCTCGTCGAGTACTGCGCCCCGCGCAGCCAGCTCCTGATCCTTGACAACTGCGAACACGTCATCGGCGCGGCCGCCGCCCTCGCCGAGACCCTCCTCACCCGCTGCCCCGGGCTCACGATCCTCGCCACCAGCCGTGAACCCCTGGGCGTCCCCGGTGAGGCGGTCCGCCCGGTCGAGCCCCTCCTCCCCGACCAGGCGCACCGCCTCTTCACCGAGCGCGCGGCCGCCGCCCGCCCCGACGCGGCCGCCGTTCTGCGGGACGAGGAGGCGATCGCGGAGATCTGCCGGCGGCTGGACGGACTGCCGCTCGCCATCGAACTGGCCGCCGCCCGGCTCCGGCTGCTCACCCCGCGTCAGATCGCCGACCGCCTCGACGACCGGTTCCGCCTCCTCACCTCGGGCAGCCGCACGGTCCTGCCCCGCCAGCAGACCCTGCGTGCCGTCGTCGACTGGTCCTGGGACCTGCTCGACGAGCCGGAGCGCACGCTGCTGCGCGAGCTGTCGGTCTTCGCCGGCGGCTGGGACCTGGAGGCGGCCGAAGCCGTGTGCGGCGGCCCGGTCGCGGACCTCGTCGGCGCGCTCGTAGACAAGTCCCTGGTGGTGGCCGCGCCGTGCGAGCGGACCGGCGGGGGCGAGATGCGCTACCGCATGCTGGAGACGATCCACGAGTACGCCACCGAACGCGCCGCCGAACTGCCCCGGTCCCGCGCGGCGACCCGAAAGCGACACCGCGCGTGGGTGCGCGCGCTCGTCGAGCGGGCCGACCCGCTGCTGCGCTCCGCCGAGCAACTCCCCTGGATCTCCCGCCTGGAGACCGAACTGGACAACATCCGGGTGGGTCTCCAGCGCGCGCTCATGGCGGGCGACGAGGAGGAGGCCGCCGCCCTCTGCCTCGCCACGGGCTGGTTCTGGTGGCTGCGCAACTACCGCCAGGAGGGCGCCGACTGGACCGACCGGACCCTGCGCCTGGGCGCCGTCCTGGACACCCTCCGGACACCCGCGCCCGATGCGACACCCACCGAACTCACCGCCCCCACTGACCTAACCGCCCCCACCGCCCTCACTGCGCCCGCTGACCTCACTGCGCCCGCTGACCTCACTGCGCCCGCTGACCTCACCGCTCCGGCCGACCTCTCCGGCCTCGCCGCCCGTATGGCGGCCGTCGACCCCGTCGACGCCTTCCTCAGGACACCCGCCGCCACGGGCGACGCCCATCCCCGGCACGAGCGGCGGATGAGCCTGCGGATGCTGCACCTGTTCCTGTTGTCGGAGTCCGAGCCGAAGGACTTCGTGGCGGACTCGCGCTACCGGGAGTACCTGGTCCGCCTGCGCGCCGACTACGAACCGGGCGGCCCGCAAGCGGCGCGGATGCCCGGCCTGCTCTGGCCCCTGACTGCCTTCCAGCTGCGGGACATGGTGGACGTCCGGGGGATCCTGGACATGACAGTCGCCAACTGCCGTTTGTACGGCGGGGACTGGGAGCTCGGGTGCGCCCTGATGTTCCGTACCCACATGGTCGTCGACTCGCCGGGCGGACTGCACGGCGTGGACGACGACCTGGCGGAGCTGCGGGTGCTCAGCCTGCGTGTCGGCGACCGCTGGATGCGGGCCCAGGTGTGCGGCGCGGCGGGCGAGGCGGAGATGGCACGCAGCCGCTTCGCGGAGGCGGAGCGGGAGTACCGCGAGGCGCTGCGTCTCGCCTACGAGGTCGGGGCGTACGCCGAGTCGCCTTTCCTCATCGCCCGACTGGCGGAGATCGCCTACCGCGCGGGTGACGTCGACGGCGCCAAGGCCACTCTGGACGAGGCGGACCACAGCGCACAGCGCTACGGCGTGCTGGATGTGCGGGCGTTCGTCCTCCTGCTGCGCGCCCACATCGCGTTGCAGGAGGAGGACGTGGCCCACGCGCGCGTGCTCTGCGACGAGACCCGCGCGGCGATCGGCTCGGGCACCCCGCCGCCCCAGTTCACGGCGGCGCTGAACATGGTCGACGCGGACCTCACCGCCGCCGAGTCCGGCCCGGAGCACGGTCTGCCGATGCTCGCCGACACGCTGCGCCGAGCGGTGGCCGACCAGTGCGCCGAGGCGGTCACCTCGTCGATCCTGGACAGCGCGGCGGAGCTGCTGGTCCGGCTCGGGGACCACTCGCGCGCGACGCGTCTCCTCGCGGCCGCCGACGCCCTGCGCGGCCCCCATCCGCGTCCCGCCCCGCAGCACGTCCGGGCCGAGCGGGCCGAGGCCGCGGCCCGCGAAGCCCTGGGCGCCGAGCGCTGTACGGCCGAGCGGGTCCGCGGCGCCGCCCTGACGGTGACCGACGCCCTGCGCGAGCTCACGGACGGCGTGCGGGACCACCCGGCCGGGCCGCCGGTCGCGACCGCGCAGGCGCCTACGAGCAGGTGAACCCGGACTCCGCCCAGTCCGCGAGCGCCACCGAGTCGAAGCCGCTGTACGGCTCGACCACCAGCCGCACGGTGGTGCGGCCGGTGAGGTCCACATGGACGGGGACAGCCGGGTCGCCGCCCTCGATCACCCCGGACGACCAGAGCCGGTTCCCGTCGGCGTAGACGGCGAAGGAGACCTTGCCGAGCTTCATGGTCAGATCGTCGACGCCGACGAGCCCGTCGTAGGAGGTGCACGCGCGGTTGAGATCGACGGTGACGGCGGAGTCGCCGTGCACGGTAATCCCGCGCGTGTACTGCCGGCCCGCGATGGACAGCCCGTACCGCTGCCACCCCCAGCTGCTGGCCCGGAGCCGGATCTCGGGTCCGGTCCCGTCGCCGCTGACGTCGAAGGACAGCCCGCTCAGCGGATAGACGACCGGGGCGGGCGGCGGAGGGGGCCCGGGTGTGGGCGTGGGCGCCGGGGTGGGCGACGCTGCCGGGGCGGGCGGCGGAGTGGGTGTGGGCGCGGGGGCCGGAGTGGGCGTGGGCGTCGGCCGAGGCGGGGTGGATGGCGTGGGGGACGATGTCGGGGCCGCCGCCGGGACGATCACCGGAGGTTCCGGCTCGCGACCGTTCGCCGGTACCGGTGCGGGCGTGGCTGTCTGCTCCTCGGGCTGCGCGACCGGGGCAGGCGCGGACGCCGGGGGCCTGGCCTCCGGCCGCGTGGCGGGAGCGTCGTGGCCGACGAGGGTGAGGGCGACCGCGGCGGCCGCCACCGCGACCACACCGGCGGCGATACCGGCCTTCACGGGGGCGCCCAGCCCCTCCGAGGCCAGCGCGCCGCTCCCGGCGCTCGCCCCGCCCGAGGAGCCGCCCGCCGCGGCGGCCGCGCCCGCGGCGCCCGCCGCACCCGCTCCGGCACCGCCGGCGATGAGCGCGGCCGCCTTGGCGTACCCGGCGGCGCCGAACCAGCCGATGACCGCGACCGGCACGACGGCCGGGATGCTGCCCGCGACTTCCTCGATCTGCAGAGCGGCCAGCCGGCACTTGGCGCACTCCTCCAAGTGCTTGCGCAGCCCCCGTTCGGCGCGGGTGCGCAGCCTGCGGCGGGCGTAGGTGCCGAGCTGGTCGGCGTAGCCCGCGCACTCCTCGTCGTTGGTGAGGGTGGCGCTGACATGGGCCTGGAGGTAGGCCTGCTTGAGGCCCTCCCGGGCGCGGCTGGCGAGCACGCGCGTGCCGTTGGCGTCGAGGCCGAAGAGCATGGCGACCTCGCTCGGCGACTCGTCCTCGACCTCGGTGTGCCACAGCACCGCCTGCCAGCGTTCGGGCAGCGAGCGGAAGGCCTGCATGGCCATGGACTGCTCGGCCCCGTGCATCGCGCGCACGTCGGCGCCCAGGTCCAGGCCCGCTCCGAAGGAGCCGATGGACGCGGTGTCGTCGGCGACTTCGCGGGAGCGGGCGGACTGCGTGGCGAACACCGCGAAGTCGTCGACGAGCTGCTCGCGCTTCGCCGACCGCGTCCAGTCGGCGGCCACGCGCCGGACGCAGGTGAGGAGGTAGGCGCGGACGGCGTACTCGGGCCCGGAGCCGCCGCGCACCGCCTGGAGCATGCGGGCGAAGACCTCGGCGGTGAGGTCGTCGGCGGTGTACGCGTCCCGGCAGCAGGTGCGTGCGTAGCGGCGTACGGCGTCGGCGTGCCGACGGTACAGCTCCTCGTACGCCGTGTCGTCACCCGCACGCATCCGGCCGATCAGGTCGCTGTCGGTGGTGGGCACGTCCCTCGGCGGCGGCAGGATGCCCTCGGCGCGCCGCTTGCGCTGCGCCGGAACACCGCCCTCGGCCGGATCGCCCGGCGGCCGGACCACCGACCGGGCCGGCGGCCGGACCACCGGATCACCCAAGGGGCTGTTCAGGCGGCTGCTCGGAGACTTGTGCAGCGGACCGCCGGCACCGCTCGCGAGTCCGCCCTGGCTCGGCACCTGCGGTGAGGTCAGGCCGTCTGCCCCCGCGTCGCCTTCACCGTCACCGGACGAACCGACCGACTCGTCCCCACCGTCAACACTCATCGCGGAAGCCCCCGCCTGCCCCACCAGTCCTGACCACCGGGTCAGAGTGCCATATTGGCTTTTGTTCAGAACCCCGCGCGACGGGCCGCCCGCTCGTCCGCGGGCACCTAACGCAATCCAGTCCTGGTTTTCACCCATACAGGGAAGGTTCAACTGCCATTCCAGCGGCAGCAGTTGAACGCCATGGCCGAAATATCTCGAATGTTCGGCGCAATGAGCGAGGGGTGGGGGTACGTGGTACCCCCACCCCTCAGTCACCCAATCGAGCCACCCGCCCCAGCTCCGCTGACGGTGCCGCCCCGGGCCCCGGTGCTCAGGGCCCCGACCCTCACGAAGAGTGCCGCGACCGCAAGCCCTCCAGCAGGATGTCCAGCAGCCGTGCCGAGGCCGCCGCCTGCTGGGCCGGATCCGGCAGCGAGGGTGCAGCCGTCGCGATGACCAGCAGTACGTCCGACACCGACACGTCGGTCCGCAGCTCGCCCGCCTCCCGCGCGCGCTCCACGAGCCGGCCCACGACCTCGAGCAGCGCTGCCGCCCCGGCGTCGCCGACCGCGGCCTTCGTGCCGTCGCCCGCAACGATCCGAAGCTCGCCACCGCCCGGCTGGGTCCGCTGCTGCGGCACCCGTGCCTCGTCGGCCGGCACACCGTCGGTGCCGTCCTCCGAGGCCCCGACCCGCAGCACCTGAGGCGGCAGCAGCCGTCCGGCGCCTGACGACACGGACGTCCGGAGGAAGCGCGACAGCGCCGACCACGGCTCGTCCTCCTGGCCGAGCGCCGCCCGCGCCTGATCGGTCAGCCGGGACGTCTCCTCCTCGGCTATCCGCCGCACCAGGACGTCCTTGCTCGGGAAGCGCCGGTACACCGTGCCGACCCCGACCCGCGCGCGCCGTGCCACGTCCTCCATCGGCGCGCCGTAACCCAGCTCGCCGAAGACCTCGCGGGCCGCCCGCAGTACGTGTTCCAGATTGCGCTGTGCGTCCACGCGCAGCGGTGCTGTCCGCGCGCCTTCACCACGTCCGTTGCCCACCGCCGTCCCGACCGCACCGCCGGGTGGCAGGGCGGACGAGGACGACCAATGCGAATTGTGAGTGTGCATGAATGATCCCCCGGTAATGACGTCTCCCCCCGGAGACTCTCCCCGCCATCGAAAGTCCGGGGCGTGGAACACAGGGGACGGTCTCCCGGGCCCACCCGTCGCAGACCCGCAGAGCACTCCCCCTGACACCCCGTCGACACACGAACATAGTTGAGAGGGAGTCAATTCAGAAGGGGCAGGTTCCGCACGGAGCGCCCCCCGATCGGAGTACGGGCCGCATACATCCTGATTGCACCCCTTCCCGCACCCCGGCGCACAGCCGCTGACCTGCGCTCCTGCCCCGTACGCCGGTGTTTCGGCCAACCCTGCGCCCGCCCGACTCGCGGTCACACAAATTGTCGGGGCTGTGGACAAACTCCGGCGCTCGTTGCGTCATGGGATGGTGAAGGAACGTGCGCGCATTCTCGTTGTCGGCGGCGGCTACGTCGGGATGTACACGGCCCTGCGGCTCCAGCGGAAGCTGAAACAGGAACTCGGCCGGGGCGAGGCCGAGATCACGGTGGTCACACCCGACCCGTACATGACCTACCAGCCCTTCCTCCCCGAGGCGGCCGCGGGCTCCATCTCCCCCCGGCATGTCGTCGTACCCCTGCGCCGCGTCCTGCCGCACTGCCGGGTCGTGGTCGGCGAGGTCACCGCCGTCGACCACGCCAAGCGCACCGCCACCCTCACCACCCTCGCCACCGACGAAGAGGGCACCGGCCCGCAGCAGCTGACGTACGACGAACTCGTCCTCGCGCCCGGTTCCGTCTCCCGCACGCTCCCCATCCCGGGCCTGGCCGACCACGCCATCGGCTTCAAGACCGTCGAGGAGGCCATCGGGCTGCGCAACCACGTCATCGAACAGATGGACATCGCCTCCTCCACCCGCGACCCCGCGATCCGCGACGCGGCCCTCACCTTCGTCTTCGTCGGCGGCGGCTACGCGGGCGTGGAGGCGCTCGGCGAGCTCGAGGACATGGCCCGCTACACCACGCGCTACTACCACAACGTCAAACCGGAGGACATGAGGTGGATCCTGGTCGAGGCCTCCGACCGGATCCTGCCGGAGGTCGGCGCCGACATGGGCCGCTACACGGTCAGCGAACTGCGCCGCCGCAACATCGACGTGCGCCTCGACACCCGCCTGGAGTCCTGCGCCGACCGCACCGCCGTCCTCAGTGACGGCGCCCGCTTCCCGACCCGTACGGTCGTGTGGACCGCCGGCGTGAAACCCCACCCGCTGCTCGCCGCCACCGACCTCCCGCTGAACGAACGCGGTCGGCTGAAATGCACCCCCGAGCTCACCATCGACGGCGCCACGCACGCGTGGGCGGCCGGAGACGCCGCCGCCGTCCCCGACGTGACGGCCGACAAGCCCGGCAAGGAGACCGCCCCGAACGCCCAGCACGCCGTCCGCCAGGCCAAGGTCCTCGCCGACAACATCGTGCGCTCCCTGCGCGGCGAAACGCTCCAGGCGTACTCCCACAAGTACGTCGGCTCGGTCGCCTCGCTCGGCTTCCACCAGGGCGTCGCCCACGTCTACGGGCGCAAGCTCAAGGGCTACCCGGCCTGGTTCATGCACCGCGCGTACCACCTCAGCCGCGTGCCCACCTTCAACCGCAAGGCGCGCGTGCTCGCCGAATGGACCCTCTCCGGGCTCTTCAAACGGGAGATCGTTTCTCTGGGATCGCTCGAACATCCTCGCGCGGAGTTCGAACTCGCTGCCGGTGGAAAGCCTTCTGACGAGTCTTCCGGCGACCCGAAGGGGTCGTCCTGACCGGCTCCAGGAACTCCACCGGCCGCCCCCACGTCTGACGAATGTCGGCCCGGACGGCGGCCGCACTGCCAGACTGCTCCCTGCCCCAGCCCCTCCCGAGCCCTTCCCGGCGGGCCACCACCCGCCCCCCGACCCAAGAGGCTGCTCCCCGTGCTCCACATCCGGGTGCTGTAACAATGTGCGGCCACCGCCGCGCGGCCCCCGGAGCCCAGGCAGGGCCCGGAGCCGGCCGCCGACGACTACACGAGGCAAGGATTCGTGAACTTCACGCGCTGGAGCGCCCGGCTCCCCGGAACGCAGCGCCGCGCCGCCGCGCGAGCCGAGCACCCGGTCACCACCACGGACCGGCGGAGCGAAGGCTCCGTACCCGCGGCCCGCGCAGAACGACTCACCGACGAGCCGCCCCCGGTGCCCGCCGTCGACGAACTCCCGGTCCGTGAGGTCCTCGACCGCGTCCCGGCCCTCGTCGCCCTCGTCCACGGCCCCGACCACCGCCTCGCCTACGTCAACGACGCCTACGCGGCGGCCTTCGGCGTACGCGCCTGCGGCGAACCGGCCGCCGAGGCCCTCCCCGAACTCCGCGACCTCGGCCTCACGCCCCTCCTCGACCAGGCCCTGCGCAGCGGCAAGCCCCGGACCCTGAAGTCCCGCAAGGCACCCGACGGCCGCTCCTACACCTTCACCTGCACCCCGGCCGCCGAGGACAACGGCAAGGGCACGGTCCTGATCTTCGCCACCGACGTCACCGACCACGCCGAGGCCGCCGAACGCCTCAGAACCAGTGAACGGCGCCAGCGCGAGACCGCCGTCACCCTCCAGCGCTCCCTCCTCCCCCAGGAGCTCGAAGAGCCCGACGACCTGCGCATCGCCGCCACCTACCAGCCCGGCGGCACCGAGGCGGCCGTCGGCGGCGACTGGTACGACGTCATCACCCTCGGCGGCGGCCGCACCGCCCTCGTCATCGGCGACGTCATGGGACGGGGCGTCCGCGCGGCAGCCGTCATGGGCCAGCTCCGCACGGCGGTCCGGGCGTACGCCCGCCTCGACCTGCCGCCGCACGAGATCCTCCAGCTCCTCGACGGCCTCGCCGCGGAGATCGACGCCAACCAGATCGCCACGTGCGTGTACGCCATCCACGACCCCAACGAGGGCCGACTGGTGTATGCCTCAGCCGGTCACCTGCCCATCCTCGTCCGGGACGACAGCGGCACCGTCCTGCGCGCCGACGAACCCACCGGCCCGCCCCTGGGCACCGGTGGCTGGATGCACGCCTCCGGCTCGATCCCGCTCGGCCCCGGCTCGACGGCCGTCCTCTACACCGACGGCCTGGTGGAACGCAGGAACGAAGACCTCGACGAAGGCATCGCGTCCCTGGAGCGCGCCCTGTCCGGCGCGACCGGCACCCCCCAGGTCGTCTGCGACCGCCTCGTCCGCTCGGCCGGCGTCACCGCCGACCACGACGACGACGTCGCCGTTCTCGTCCTCCAGCACCCGGCCCGCACCGGCCCCGACGGCGAGCTGTTCCGCAACGCGGCCCTCGAGCTCCTCGGCGGAGTCGAAGCGGCCCCACGCGCGCGTGCCTTCGCCTCCGGTGTCCTGACCAGCTGGCGCTTCCCACCCGACCTGCACGACCTCGGTGTCCTCGCCGCCAGCGAACTCGTCGCCAACTCCCTCCAGCACGGCACCCCGCCCATGCGGCTGCGACTGCGCCGCACCGACCGCCGCCTGATCATCGAGGTCACCGACGGCGACGACCACCTCCCGCGCCGCCGACGCGCCGAACCCGGCGACGAGTCCGGCCGAGGCATCGCCATCGTCGCCACGATCGCCTCTCACTGGGGCAGTCGCCGCACCCCGGACGGCGGAAAGGCGGTGTGGTGCGAGTTCGTCCTGCCGAAATCCCCGGAGTGACCACCGCAGGCGCGATCGGAGTGAAGGGGAGCGCGCCCCGGCCGCGTCACGCCCACCCGCCGACACGAAAGGCGGCCGCCGCCCTCCCGGACGACGACCGCCTCTCACACCCGCCTCACGCTTCGGCGGCCACCGGCTCCGCCACCACGCCACCGCGCGCGACCACCCGCTTGCGCACCAGCCACGGCTGATCCTGGACGGCGGTCAGCTGCCGCCCCAGTCGCAGCGCCAGGTAGGTGATCCCCAGCGAGAACAGCAGGAACGTCACGATGTACGGCGCGTGCAGCGAGGCCCCCATCGGCCCGCCCACCGCCGGCCCGACGGCCAGCGCGAGCTGCTTCACCAGGGCGAACGCCGAGTTGTACTGACCGGCCATCCCCTCCGGCGCCAGATCGGCCACCAGCGGCGCGACCGTCGGCGACAACATCGCCTCACCCAGCCCGAACAGCGCGTACGTCGACACGAACGCGGCCGTAGCCATCTCCCGGCTGCCATGGCCCAGCCCGGCGTACCCGGCGACGACCCACGCGAAGGCCCAGATCAGCCCCACGGCCGCGATCACCCGCGACCGCTTCTGCCGCTCGACGAACTTCAGCACGGCGAACTGCGCGACGACGATCATCGCGGTGTTGGCGGCGAGCGCGGTCCCGAGCGCGGACGTCGAGATCCCCGCGGCCTCCACTCCGTACGCGCTCAGTCCTGACTCGAACTGTCCGTAGCAGGCGAAGAACAGCACGAACCCCAGCACACACAACTGCACCATGGCCCGGTTGCCGAGCAGCTGCTTCCAGCTGCGCCCCGCGGACTGCGGTGCGTCCCCGACGTGCGGACCGTGCGGCAGCCGCACGGTCGACATCACGACGGCCAGCAACAGGAACATGGCCGCCTCGATGGCGAACAGCAGCGTGAACGAGGACACGCGCGTGGTGTCGACGAGATGCCCGCCGATCAGCCCGCCCACCCCGAGCCCGAGGTTCTGCAGGAAGAACTGCGTCGCGAACGCCCGCGACCGGGTCTCCGCACTCGAGCAGTCCACGATCATCGTCGCCAGCGCCGGCTGCATCACGGCCTGCCCGGCACCGAGCGCGGCCGCTGCGGCCAGTACGGCGGTGGAGTTGCCGGCGAGCCCCAGGCTCAGTGCGCCCAGCGCGGCGGTGACCAGGGCGGCGAGCAGGACCGGCAGAGGACCTCGCCGCACGATCGTCCGACCCGCGAACGGCAGCACGATCAGCGCGGCCACGGCGAAGACCGCGAGGACCAGCCCCGCCGTCATCGCCCCCAGCCCCCGCACCTGTGCCACATAGACGTACAGGTAGGGGACGGTGAAGCCGAGCCCGAACGCGCTGAGTGCGTTGCCCACGTGGATCCGGCGCATCGCTGCGCCCCTCGCCCTGGTCACGTTCACCTCTCTCAGGTAGTCGTCGTCGGCACGAGCATGAGGGGAAGCGGGGATACTTCCGCTGCCTCAGTACTTAGAGCCGAAGACTTCAAAGCTAAAGTTAGAAGCTAAACTGTACACCTCGAAGAACTTCAACGCGAACGAGGCGCGTGCGATACTTGCCCCATGGGCGACACCCCCGGCACGGTCGGCACCGGCATCGGCGGCGAGCCGACCCTCGAAGAACAGATCGCGGCCTACCAGCGCGAGTTCCAGGACCTCGACCCGCAGATCGAGAAGATCGTCTCGGCGCTGTCCCGCCTCAACCGCCGGATGAACGTCGCCTACGGACGCCAGACCGCGGACCTCGGCATCAGCAACGCCGAGTGGGAGGTCCTCAAGGCCCTCGTCCTCTCCGGCGCCCCGTATCGCCTGGGCCCCAGTGACCTGGCCAAGCGCCTCGGCCTGACCCCGGCCGCGATGACCCACCGGATCGACCGCATGGTCACCGAGGGACTGGTGACCCGGGATCGGGACGAGTCCAACCGCGTACGCGTGATCGTCGAGCTGACTTCCGAGGGTCGCGAGAAGTGGCTGGAGGCTATGCGCATGGCAACCGTCTTCGAGGAGGATCTGCTCCAGGACCTGTCCGCGGACGAGCGGACGGTCCTGGGTGAGGTGCTGACCAGGCTCCTGCGCCGGGTGGAACACGCCCAGCCGGATGCCGGCGGCCGCCTCAGCGACCTCGACTGAGCAGCTCACGCCTGGCGGGACAAAAGATCTTGACAGGGGCGGTTGACACCCCTCTCCAGGCCCCGTAGAGTTCTTCGGGTTGCCGGAGAGCCGTAACGGTTCTTCGGTGGCACCTCCGCCGCACTAGCGGCACTACAAACCACCAGCACGATCTCCCAGCGGGGTTGAATTCGGCGTGCCCGATTTCAATTCGATTTGGGGCCGGCGGCTCGATTAGGAACCGCCGGACGGATCCGCTAAGGTTTGAGACGTCGGAACGGCCCAACGGCCGGGAAGGCAAGCCCCCTCTGACTGGGAATCAGCGCCGAAAGGATCTGATAGAGTCGGAACCGCCGGAAAGGGAAACGCGAAAGCGAGAACCTGGAAAGCACCGAGGAAATCGGGTCGAGAAAAGATCTGATAGAGTCGGAAACGCAAGACCGAAGGGAAGCGCCCGGAGGAAAG
>NZ_JBHWUU010000094.1:0-36723 GCF_042737375.1 Streptomyces sp. NPDC060000 | reverse complement strand
CCCCGCCCGGGGGCGGCCGGGTCGCCCCCCCGGGGGGGGCGCCGGGTGCCCCCCCCGGGCCCCCCCTCCGTCGTATCCGTCGTATCCGCCGCTACGCGATGTGGTCCTCTTCGAGTTCCGCCGCATGACGGTTCTGGAAGCGCATCACCATGCGCTTGGCCTCGGCGTCGAGCAGCGGAGCGCCGTACGTCGCCTCCACGTCGTCGCTGAACTGACTCGGCGTCGGGTAGCCGCCGCTGCTTATCGACTGCTTGAAGACCTGGTAGTACGCCTCCTCGTCCGGCTCGACGAGCGGAGTCCCACCGCCCCCGCCCAGCTCACGGCTGCGCCCCGGGCCCACCGGGATCGGGAACGAGCCGGTCTCCTCCGGGGAGGGCTCCTGGGCCGGCGGCTCCTCCTGGTACTGGTCCGCGTACTGCTCGGCCTGCTGCTGCTCCTCGTACCACTGGGCGTACTGCTCGGAGGGGTCGTACGTCGGGTCGTAGCCGCCCTGGTAGGCCACCTCGTGCGGCGCCTGGAACCACGGGCTCTGCTCCTCCTCGGGCGGCGCGGGCGGCTGCTCGGCCGGCTGGACCCGGGGTTGCTGCCGCTGCTGCCGAACCGGGGCCGCCGCCAGTTGCTGCTGGGGCGCCGGAGCCGGCGTCTGGAGCTGTGCCGGCACCGGCGCCGAGGGCAGCAGGGCCGGCTCTATGCCCGCCGCCGCCAGGCCCGCCGGGGCCGTCTCCGTGAGCGGAACGCCGTAGCGCGCCAGGCGCAGCGGCATCAGCGACTCCACCGGGGCCTTGCGGCGCCAGGCGCGGCCGAAGCGGGAGTGGAGCCTCGCCTGGTAGACGAGACGTTCCTGCTCCAGCTTGATCACCTGCTCGTAGGAGCGCAGCTCCCACAGCTTCATACGGCGCCAGAGAAGGAAGGTGGGCAGCGGGGAGAGCAGCCAGCGCGTGAGGCGCACGCCCTCCATGTGCTTGTCCGCCGTGATGTCCGCGATCCGGCCGATCGCGTGCCGGGCCGCCTCGACGGACACCACGAACAGGATCGGGATCACCGCGTGCATGCCCGTGCCCAGGGGGTCCGGCCAGGCCGCCGCGCCGTTGAAGGCGATGGTCGCCGCCGTGAGCAGCCACGCCGTCTGCCGCAGCAGCGGGAAGGGGATGCGGATCCAGGTCAGCAGCAGGTCCAGGGCCAGCAGGACGCAGATACCCGCGTCGATGCCGATCGGGAACACATAGGAGAAGTTCCCGAAGCCCTTCTCGAGGGCCAGTTCCCGGACGGCCGCGTACGAACCGGCGAAGCCTATGCCGGCGATGATCACGGCGCCGGTCACGACCACGCCGATGAGAACGCGGTGCGTCCGGGTCAGCTGTATTGGCGCGGACACCCGTACTCCCCTCCCCTTGCGTGTTCTTGCGCGCAACAGGGTGGCACATGTGTGCGGCGCACGTGTTGCCGGTCCGTCAGCTCTTCGTGGAAGCGGAAGCCTTCGGGGCCGCTGCCGCCGCCTTGGACGCCGTCGCCCCGGGGGTCGCCGACGCCGACTTGGAGGGCGCCTTGGAGGGCGCCTTGGAGGGCGCCTTGGAGGGGGTCGCCGACGGGGCCGACGAGGCCGACCCGGAGGGGGACGGGCTCGACGGGCTCTTGGTCGACGTACCCGAACTGCCGCTGCCGCCCTCGCCGTTGGCCGACTGCACGGCGGCCACCGCCTCCTTGGCCGCCTTCTCCGCCGACTTCGTCAGGGTCTCCGCGCTCGGCGCCTTGTCGCCCGCCAGACCGGCACCGTTGTAGTCGAGCGTGAGCACGACGTTCTCGACCCGGACCACGACCGTCTGCTGCTTGAAGGCGCCTTCCGACTTCTTCAGGTCGTAGTGCACCGACGTCGCCTCGTCACCCGTCGCGGCGACCGGCTCCGACCTGACGTTCTTCGCGCCCGACACCGCCTGGGAGACCTTGACCTGCTTCGCGTAGTACGTCTTCGCCTGCGACTCGCCGTCACCGGTCGTCGCGTCCGACTCGAAACGCAGCAGAGAAACGTTCAGCCAGCGGAACTGCGAGCCCTTGACGCCGTTGTTGGCCAGGCTGGACCAGGAGCAGTTGGCCCGGGCGGCGGTGTCGCTGGACGTCCCCTCCTTGCCCGAGGCCGCCCCCTTCGGCACCAGCTCCGTCAGGGTCTTCTTCGACACCACCGCACACGCCTCGGGCAGCGTCTTGTACGCCGCCGCCTGCACGGTGGGCGCGGCGCTCGCCGTCGAGTCGGCGCCGGAACCTGAACCGGTGGAGGCGCTGGTGTCCTTCGCGTCGTCGCCCGAGCCGGAGTCGGAGGAGCAGCCCGCGGCGACCAGCATCACCGGGACGGCGACCGCCGCGGCCAGCAGGCGGTTCAGCCCTCCGGCCCGGGTCACTCGCTCGGCACGCTGCTCGCGCTGGTCAAACTGGCCGTCTCGCTGGGCTCGTCGCTGCATGGTTCCTTCACTCATGACGCTCGTGGTTCCTGCGGTCGGATCGGGTCCGAGGGGCCACGGTAGTCGGTGAAGAAGCTGTGCGGTTCCGCCTCGAAGGCTTTGCGGGTGAGGCACGAACCGGGCCGAAGTGCCCTCAGCCCGCCAGCGAGTCGTCCAGCTGCGCGGCCAGTTTCCTGGCCTTGTCCTGCATTTCCTCACTGTCCGGCACCGCGCCGACGGTCGCCGGCTGCTCCTCGTACTCGATGGTCACCAAGACGTTGGACGTGCGGAACGCCACAGTCACCGTGCGCTGTTCGGCCGTCGAACCGGAGCTGTTGAGCGTGTCGTCGACGAACGCCTCGTCGCCCAGGTCCTCCAGGACGCGGGACTGGAGGGCGGCGGTGGGAACGGTCGAGGAGGCCGAGGCCGAGGCCGGCGAAGAGGCCGTGGCGGAGGGGGAGACGGGGGCCGTCGCGGAGGCGGAGGAACTCCCGCCCGGCGAAGGGGAGCCGGTCGTCGTGGAGGCGGCGGGTGCCGGAAGGTCGGCCGCGGTCACCTTCTTGGCGAAGAGGGCCTCGGCCTGGTTGTCGTCGCTCACGGCGTTGTCGTAGGACACGACCCGCTCGAAGTCGATGAGGAGATGGTCGGTGGCGTCCGTCGACTCCACCTTCCAACGGCAGCCCACCTTGCGGTCCGTGTCGTACGTCAGCGTCGCCTCACCCGCGTAGGCCGTGTCACGCTGTGTCTCGTCGGCGAGCTGCTTGATGCCGGGGAGCAGCGAGTCGAGCGTGGCCCGGCTCACCACACCGCAGGCCTCGGGGAGCGTGGCGTACTTGCCGGGCTGCGCGACGGCGGTGGCCGTTCCCGCCTCGCCCGGGTTGGAGTCGTCCGTCGAGCCGCCTTCGTCGGAACCGCCGGTGCAGCCGGCCAGCAGCGCCGCGAGGAGCGCGACGACGCCGGGTACGTATGCCTTCCGCTGCACGGTCGGCTCCTCTCGACGGTCATGTTCGTCCGTCGTGGGCGACGGTCGGGTGATGGGCGGTGGTCCGGTGTCCCCGCTGGTTATTCGCTTGCCGAGCGGGGTCGGCCCCTGGAGACAATGTGTATCGCACGTGGAGCTGTGGATGCCGGTCCGCTGTCCTTTTCGTTGGACCTTGGCGCCAGTTTTGCGACTTGAGACTTCTGTATTGATTCCGGGCGAATGAGGGCGATATGTCGTACGTGGAGATGCCGGGCGCGAAGGTACCCATCCGTATGTGGACCGACCCGGCGTCGGTCGAGGAGGGCGCGCTCCAGCAGCTGCGGAACGTGTCGACGCTGCCGTGGATCAAGGGGCTGGCCGTCATGCCGGACGTCCACTACGGCAAGGGCGCGACGGTCGGGTCGGTCATCGCGATGCAGGGCGCCGTGTGCCCGGCGGCGGTGGGGGTCGACATCGGGTGCGGGATGTCGGCGGTGAAGACGTCGTTGACGGCGAACGATCTGCCGGGGGACCTGTCCCGGCTTCGCTCGAAGATCGAGCAGGCGATTCCGGTGGGCCGGGGGATGCACGACACCGCCGTCGACCCGGGACGGCTCCACGGCCTCACCGCCACGGGGTGGGACGACTTCTGGGGGCGGTTCGACGGGGTCGCGGAGGCGGTGAAGTTCCGTGCGGAGCGTGCCGCGAAGCAGATGGGGACGCTCGGCGGGGGCAATCACTTCGTTGAAGTCTGTGTGGATACGGATGGTTCGGTCTGGCTGATGCTGCACTCCGGTTCCCGGAACATCGGCAAGGAACTCGCCGAGTTCCACATCGGGGTGGCGCAGAAGCTCCCGCACAACCAGGGCCTGATCGACCGCGATCTCGCCGTGTTCGTCTCGGAGACCCCGCAGATGGCGGCGTACCGCAACGACCTGTTCTGGGCGCAGGAGTACGCGAAGTACAACCGCACGCTCATGATGGCGCTCCTGAAGGACGTGATCCGCAAGGAGTTCAAGAAGGCGAAGCCGGCCTTCGAGCAGGAGATCAGCGCGCACCACAACTACGTCGCCGAGGAGCGCTACGACGGGATGGACCTGCTGGTGACCCGCAAGGGCGCGATCCGGGCCGGTTCCGGCGAGTACGGCATCATCCCCGGCTCGATGGGCACCGGTTCGTACATCGTGAAGGGCCTCGGCAACGAGAAGGCCTTCAACTCGGCCTCGCACGGCGCGGGTCGGCGGATGAGCCGCACCGCGGCGAAGCGTCGGTTCTCGACCAAGGACCTGGAGGACCAGACACAGGGCGTGGAGTGCCGTAAGGACTCCGGCGTCGTGGACGAGATCCCGGGCGCCTACAAGCCGATCGAGCAGGTCATCGATCAGCAGCGGGACCTGGTGGAGGTCGTGGCGAAGCTGAAGCAGGTCGTGTGCGTCAAGGGCTGATGCCTGACGGGCCGCGTGTGACGGCGTGATGCGTGACGGAGGGACGCCGCCGCTCCGCGGAGACGGTCCGCGGTGGGGGGCTTGAGCCGGTTGGGCTCGGGCCCCTCACGCGTCCCTCCCTCAGCCGAGCCGTTTCTCCAGCAGGGTCACCGCGTACGGGCTGCCCGTGCCGCCCTCCTTGGCGCGCTGTTCGCCGACGACCGTGTAGCCCGCGGACTCGTAGTACCTGCGCAGGTGGGGGTTGGTGGAGAGGCAGTCCAGGCGGGCGTAGGGGCGGCCGGTCGCGGCGATGCGGGCCTCCGCCTGCGCCAGCATGTTGCGGCCCGTGCCCGGTGGGGACGTGTGGGGGGTCGTCATCAGGCGGTGGATGTAGCCCGCGTCGGCGGGGCGGGGGCCCCAGGCGGCCGGGTCGTCCCACCAGAGTTCCCAGGCGCCGGTCGGCGTTCCGGCCGCGTACGCCAGCCAGACCTCGCCCGCGTGCATACGGTCGACGAAGTGGGCCTCGGTCTTCTCGCCCGGCTGCCACTGCTCGATGCCCCGGGCCAGTTGCCACAGGGCGGCCGTGTCGCGCAGGCGGACCAGGAGGGGAGCGTCCCCGGGTGCCGCCCTGCGGTAGGTCAACCCGGGCCAGGTGGTGGGGACCGGTTCGAGGAGGTTGGCCCGCAGGGCCGTCGTCAGGGCTTCCGCGTCCATGCTGAGGGCCTGCGACACGTACGCCTCTAGTGAGCCGTAACGTCCCCTCAGCGCCTCCAGGAACAGGCGCATCACCGACTCGGGGGCCCGGCCGAAGGACGGCCACACCGGGACGCGGCCCTCGTTTCGCGCGCTCCAGTCGGCGAGCAGGGCCTCGGTCGCCAGTTCCGTCAGGCTGAAGTCCTCGATGATCACCTCGTCCGGGACGCCCAGCAGGCCCAGGACCAGGGCGGCCAACTGCCCGGTGCGGTCCTTGCCCGAGGCGCAGTGGAAGACCAGTCCCTCATGAGCTCGCGCCACCAGCTCCAGGGCCGCCGCGATCTCCTTCGTGCCGTCCTCCGCCACCTCCATGAAGCGTGCCGAGAGGTACGGGCCGGGGTCGACGTCCGGGGTCAACGACGGCTGGTCGTACGGACGGTGCTCGATGCTGAGGTTCCGGTAGGTGAAGGAGTCGTGCTCCGGGATCCGGCCTCTGGACTCCGCCTCCCACGGGTGGCGCAGGTCGATCACCGTGCGGATGCCCAGGGCGAGGAAGCGGTCCCAGTCCGGGGTGTCCGGTCTCAGCTTGCCGAGCGAGTCCGCGCGGAAGAGCCGGCCGGCGCGGACCCGATGGCCGGTACCGGTCGGGTATCCGCCCAGGTCACGGAAGTTGTGCAGTGTCTCGAACGGTATGTGTCTGTCCACGTGGAAACCCTATTCGCGTGACTGTCGCTTCGCGGTGACCGTCACCTCGCGTGGCGGACCGCGTAGATCATCACGAACGCCACGACGTGGATGCCGAAGAGGAAGTAGGCCAGGAAGACCCACATCCTGCGCTCGTCCCTGGTCTCCTGGGCGAGGCGGCGCTGTTCCATCGAGCGCTGCTCCGGTGAGCGCGGGTCCTTCCCGGCGGTCTCCTCCTCGGCCGTCACGGTTCCCGGTGGACCTTCGTGTTGGACGCCTGGGCGCGGGGGCGAAGGACGAGGAGATCGACGTTGACGTGGCTGGGGCGGGTGACCGCCCAGGTGATCGTCTCGGCCACGTCGGAGGCGGTGAGGGGTTCGGCGACGCCCTCGTAGACCTTGGCGGCCCTGGCCTCGTCGCCGCCGAAGCGGGTGAGGGCGAACTCGTCGGTCCTGACCATGCCGGGGGCGACCTCGATGACGCGCACCGGCAGGCCGACGATCTCCAGGCGGAGGGTCTCGGCGAGGACATGGGCACCGTGCTTGGCGGCGACATAGCCGCCGCCGCCCTCGTACGTCCCGTGCCCGGCGGTCGAGGACACCACCACGACCGTTCCGTCACCGCTCGCCACCAGCTTCGGGAGCAGGGCCTGGGTGACGTTGAGGGTGCCGAGGACGTTCGTCTCGTACATCGTGCGCCAGTCGGCCGGGTCGCCGGTGGCGACGGGGTCGGCGCCGAGTGCGCCGCCCGCGTTGTTGACGAGGACGCCGATCGTCTTGAAGGCGCCGGCGAACTCGTCGACCACCGCGCGGTCCGTGACGTCCAGCGGGTACGCCGTCGCGGAGCCGCCCGTCCGTGTGATCTCCTCGGCCAGCGCCTCTATGCGGTCCTTGCGGCGGGCGGTCAGGACGACCCGGTAGCCGGCCGCGGCGAGCTGCCGGGCGGTGGCGGCGCCGATTCCGCTGCTCGCACCGGTGACGACGGCGATGCGGGAGGCGGCGGACGGTGCGGCGGTGGCCATGGGCTGCTCCTCATGCACGGGGGTGTTTCATTCATACGATCGGCTGCCGCCCAGCGTATCGGGGTCAGCCGCCGTTCCTCGGGGCCCACATGATCATGGCCATCCCGGCGAGGCAGACCAGGGCGCCGGACGCGTCCCAGCGGTCGGGGCGGTAACCGTCGGCGACCATGCCCCACAGCAGGGAGCCGGCCACGAAGATGCCGCCGTACGCGGCGAGGATGCGGCCGAAATGGGCGTCGGGCTGGAAGGTGGCGACGAAGCCGTACGCGCCGAGGGCGAGGACTCCGCCCGTCGCCCACAGCCAGCCGCGGTGCTCTCGTACGCCCTGCCAGACCAGCCAGGCGCCGCCGATCTCGAAGAGCGCGGCGACGACGAACAGGGCGGCGGACCGGAGGATGAGCATGGCCGCAGCTTGGCACGGCGGGGTGCTGTCACCTGTTGGAGGGCGCCTGCCGGACGCCGGGCGTGGGATACATCCCCTTCATACGACCCGTACCCGACCCGGGCGGTTTCTGATCGGTTCTGATCGAGGAGTGGTGGCATGCGCATGATGCGGGGTCTCGCCGTGTGGGGTGCGGTGCTGGCGGCGGTGGGGACGGGGGTCGCACCCGCGCGGGCGGCGGCGGGGGAGGCAGCGGGGGGCGCGGCGGTGGACGCGTCCGAGGCCGACCTGTCGTACCACGGTTCCGCCGTCATGGCGGGCGGCCGGATCGACGTCCGGCTGACTCCGCGCAATCACGGTCCGGCGGACGTCGCCGACTCGACCGTGCGGCTGCGCTGGTCGGTGCCGCTGGCGGCCGGGGCGCAGCGGCTGCCGGCCGGCTGCGCGCGGACGGGCCGCCAGGAGGTGGTCTGCCGGACGGGGGCGCTGGCCGCGGACGGGCTGGGGGAGGCGATCGCGTTGCGGGTGTGGCTGCGGGGGCGGCCGACGGAGGTGACGATGGCCGTCGACACGCTGTGGGGTGGCGGGGCGGTGGACCGTAACCGGTCGAACGACCAGCAGCAGGTGCTGGTACTGGAGACCGGGGACGCCTACTTCTTCTGACGCCGGCCCGACCGGGGCGTCGTACCATCTGCGGACGGCGCTGACGCCGGTGCCGACGAAGGGGTGCGATGTCCGGAAACGTGCGGTCGCGGCTGCTGGACGAGCTGGCCGTCGTGTCGCGTCGGTACGTGGCCGCGTACGCCCTGTTCAACCAGGCCCTCGCCGACCGCCTCGGCCTGCATCCCACGGATCTGCAGTGTCTGAACCTGCTGACGCTGGAACGGGCGCCGGTGACGACGGGCCGGGTCGCCGAGCTGACGGGGCTGACCACCGGGTCGGCGACGCGGCTGGTGGACCGGCTGGAGCGGGCGGGCTACGTCGTCCGGGAGCGCGACGCGGCCGACCGGCGGCGGGTCCTGGTGGTCACGGTGCCGGAGCGGATCGCCGAGTTCGGGCGGATGTGGGAGCGACTGGGCGGCGACTGGATGCCGCTCTTCGAGGACCTGGCGGACGCCGAACTCGCGGTGATCGTGCGGCACATGCGGCGCACGGTGGAGTTCGGCGCGGAGCAGGTCACGCGATTGCGGGAAGGCCGGGTGTAGGGGCGGCATGCAGGAGACGGGCATACGGCCGTCCGCGGCGGCGGCCGGGGAAGTGCGGGCAGCGGACACCCCACCGGGGCGTGAACTGCCCCGGCACTGGCCGCTGTTGCTGCTGGGCGCGGCGGTGGTGCCGGGTGTGCTGCTGGTGCTCGTCGGGCGGTCGCTGGACGAGCCGGCGGTGCAGGCGTGGCGGACGGTGTGCCTGGCCGTGACCGTGCAGGCGCTGCCGTTCCTGCTGCTGGGCACGGCTCTGTCGGGGGCGATCAACGCGTTCGTGCCGGCCCGGGTCTTCGGCCGGCTGCTGCCGAAGCGGGCCGCGCTGGCCGTGCCGGTCGCGGGGATGGCCGGGGTGGTGCTGCCGGGGTGCGAGTGCGCCTCGGTGCCGGTGGCGAACAGTCTGATCGGGCGGGGGGTCACGCCGGCCGCCGCGTTCGCGTTCCTGCTGTCGGCGCCCGCCGTGAACCCGGTGGTGCTGACGGCCACGGCCGTCGCTTTCCCGGGCAGCCCCGAGATGGTGTTCGCCCGGCTGCTCGCTTCGCTGGTCACCGCCGCCGCGATGGGCTGGCTGTGGCTCTGGCTGGGGCGGGAGGAGTGGTTGCGGCCCACCGCCGTCCGCCATACCGGCCATGTTCCCGGACGCAGCCGGTTCACCGAGTTCCGCCGTGGTTTCCAGCACGACTTCCTGCACGCGGGGGGTTTCCTGGTGGTGGGGGCGATGGCGGCGGCGACGTTCAACGTGGCGGTGCCGCGTTCGCTGCTCGACACCTTCGCGGGTTCGCCGTGGCTGTCCGTGCTGTTCCTCGCGGCGCTGGCGATCGTGCTGGCGGTGTGCAGCGAGGCGGACGCGTTCGTGGCGGCCTCGCTGAGCGGGTTCTCGCCGGTCGCGCGGCTGGCGTTCATGGTGGTGGGGCCGATGGTCGACCTGAAGCTGATCGCGCTCCAGGCGGGGACGTTCGGGCGGGCCTTCGCGGTGCGGTTCTCGTCGGCCACGGCGGTGGTCGCCGTGGTGTGCAGCGCGGTGATCGGAGGGGTGCTGCTGTGAGACGGTTCGTGCAGGTGGGGCTGCTGGTGCTGGCCGGGCTGGGGTTGTTGCACACCTCGCTGTTCACGGACGAGTACCTGCGGCTCGTCAAGGAGGGGATGCGGCCGCTGCTGGTCGCCTCCGGGGTGCTGCTGGTGCTCCTGGGCTTGGCGGAGGCGTGGGCCGCACCGCCGGAGGCGGGGCACGCGGGGCATGGCGATGCGGGGCACGCGGGGCATGGCGATGCGGGGCATGGCGATGCGGGGCACGGTCGGCAGGGTCATGGTGATGCGGGACGCGGTCCGCAGGGGCACGCTCGCGGTCACGAGGGCCACGGCCGACGGGGGCACGGTCACGGTCATGGAGGCCATGGCCGGCCGGGGCGCGGTCATGCGGACCTGGGGCATCAGGGGGGCCACGGGCACGATCACTCCGGCTGTTCCGCGGGTGGCCTGGCTGTTGTTCCTGCCGGCGCTGAGCCTGCTCTTCTACGCGCCTCCCGCGCTCGGCTCCTACACGGCCTCGCGGGAGCCCGCGAAGGCCGTCGCCGTGCAGGAGGACGCCTTCGATCCGCTGCCCGCGACCTCTCCGCTGCCGATCACGCTCACCGACTTCACCCAGCGGGTGCAGCAGGACCGGTCGCTGGCGGTCCGGGGCCGCACGGTCGTGATGACCGGCTTCGTCAGCCCGGCCGCGGGGAACCAGGACGGCTGGTATCTGACCCGGATCATCGTCAGTTGCTGTGCTGCGGACGCGTCGTCCGTCAAGGTGCTGGTGCAGGGGATCGCGGCGCCGAAGACCGACACCTGGGTCGACGTCACCGGGACCTGGCACGGGAGCGGCACGCTGGGCACGTCGTCGGCGGCGGTCGAGTTGGCGGCGCGGAGCGTGCAGAAGGTCGGGAAGCCGTCCAACAGCTACATGGACGCCCTGCCGCTCGGCATCCGTTGAGGGACGCCGGTCGGACGTCGGGGGTGTCCGCGTCGTAGCGCCGGCGGGCCGCCCGGACCTCGTCGAAGTGGATCTCCGCCCAGTCCTCGACGGCCGTGAGCGGCAGCGCGAGGTTGCTGCCGAGGGCGGGCAGCTCGTAGTCGACGCGGACGGGGACGGACGGGACGGGGACGGACGGGGTGACCGTGCGGGTCAGGATGCCGTCGCGCTCCAGGGTGCGCAGGGTCCGGGTGAGTTTTTGGGACTGACGCCGGCGATCCTGCGGGCCAGGTCCTCTGGTGCGGAGCCGGGTAGGTCTCAGCGCCGTGCTGCCTACGCGGCGCGATGTCTCGCGTAGGTCGCAGGGGGGACCCCGACCGTCGCGGTGAAGTCCCGCACCAGGTGGGCCTGGTCCGCGTAGCCCAGGTCTGCGGCCAGGGCCGCCCAGTCCACCGCCTGCTCGGCCTCCGCGTGTTCCAGCGCCTCGTGGATGCGATGGCGGAGGATCACCCACTTCGGGCCGACCCCCACGTACGCGGCGAACAGGCGCTGGAGCCGCCGTACCGAGAGGCCCTCGCCGCCCGCCAGGTCCGACACCCTGCGCATGGTGCGGTCGGTGCGGATGCGGTCGACGAGGGCCGTCGCCAGGTCCGCCCGCGGGTCCGGGGCGGGGGCGAGGGCCAGGAGGTGGGCGTCCAGGGCGGCCACCCGGGCGCTCTCGTCCGCCGGGGTGAGGACCGGGGCCGGGTCGGTGCCGGTGAGGTGTACCCGGCGGCCCGTCCAGTGGGAGACCGGCCGGCCGGGGGCGAAGGGACGGAAGCCGCCCGGGCGGAACTTGACGCCGCAGACCCGTCCCCGGCCCTCCAGTTTCTGCGTGAAGAGGCCCTGCTGGACGCCGGCGATCTCGACGAAGGGTTCCTGGCCCTCGAACCGCTGGAACACCAGGTGGACCGCGGGATGCGGGACCACGTGGGAGACGTACGGCTCGGTCAGGTCCCAGTCGATCAGCCAGTAGTGCTCGACGTAGGGGCGCAGGGACGGGGCCGGTTCGGGGCGGCGGAAGCGCACGCGTGCGAGGAAGTCCGCGGCGTCGACGATGCCTCGGGTGTCACGGCGTGGGGTGGCCATCTCCGGATCGTAGGACGAGGCACTGACAGTCGGGCCTCGGCAGCGCGGCGGAGGTCGCGGCGACGGGCGGGACGGAGGTCGCGACGGAGGCCGTGACAGAGGTCGCGGCAGAGGCCGTGACGGAGGCCGTGAGGAGGCCGCGACAGAGGCCGTGAGGGTCGGCGGAATACAGGGAGAGGGGATGCCGTTAGGGCGGTATAGTTTAACGGTCAACAACTTTGGAGGTTGAGCGACCATGCAGTTCGGGATCTTCAGCGTCGGCGATGTCACGCCGGACCCCACCACGGGCCGTACGCCGACCGAGCGCGAGCGGATCAAGGCCATGGTCGCCATCGCGCTGAAGGCCGAGGAGGTCGGCCTCGACGTCTTCGCCACCGGTGAGCACCACAACCCGCCGTTCGTGCCGTCGTCCCCGACGACGATGCTCGGGTACATAGCCGCGCGGACGGAGAAGCTGGTCCTCTCCACCTCCACCACCCTCATCACCACCAACGACCCGGTGAAGATCGCCGAGGACTTCGCGATGCTCCAGCACCTGGCGGACGGCCGGGTGGACGTCATGATGGGCCGCGGGAACACCGGGCCGGTCTACCCCTGGTTCGGCCAGGACATCCGGCAGGGCATCAACCTCGCCATCGAGAACTACGCCCTGCTGCGCAGGCTGTGGCGCGAGGACGTCGTCGACTGGGAGGGCAAGTTCCGTACGGCCCTCCAGGGCTTCACCTCCACGCCCCGCCCGCTGGACGACGTACCGCCGTTCGTCTGGCACGGCTCCATCCGCTCGCCCGAGATCGCCGAGCAGGCCGCGTTCTACGGTGACGGCTTCTTCCACAACAACATCTTCTGGCCGGCCGACCACACCAAGCGGATGGTCGAGCTGTACCGCGCCCGCTACGCGCACTACGGACACGGGACGCCCGAGCAGGCCATCGTGGGGCTCGGCGGGCAGGTGTTCATGCGGAAGAACTCGCAGGACGCGGTGCGGGAGTTCCGGCCGTACTTCGACAACGCTCCGGTCTACGGTCACGGGCCGTCCCTGGAGGACTTCACCGACCAGACCCCGCTGACCGTCGGCACGCCGGAGCAGGTCATCGAGAAGACGCTCAAGTTCCGCGAGTACGCGGGCGACTACCAGCGCCAGCTGTTCCTGCTGGACCACGCGGGGCTCCCGCTGAAGACCGTGCTCGAGCAGCTCGACCTGCTCGGTGAAGAGGTCGTACCGGTGCTGCGCAAGGAGTTCGCCGTCGGCCGGCCGGCCGATGTGCCGGACGCGCCGACCCACGAGTCGCTGCTCAAGGCCGCGCAGGCGGCCCAGGCTGCCGGAGCCTCCAAGGAAGGGGTGGACGCCGTATGAAGCTCGTCGTCGTCTCGGCGGGGCTGAGCGTCCCGTCGTCGACCCGGCTGCTGGCCGACCGGCTGGCGGCCGCGACCGCCGGGCGGACCTCGGCGGAGGTGGAGGTCGTGGAGCTGCGTGACCTCGCCGTCGAGATCGCCCACAACCTCACCAACGGCTTCCCCGGCCGCAAGCTTGCGGCCGCGCTGGAGGCGGTGGGGGCGGCGGACGGGCTGATCGCCGTCACACCGGTGTTCTCCGCGTCCTACAGCGGCCTGTTCAAGTCGTTCTTCGACGTGCTCGACCCGGACGCCCTCGCAGGCAGGCCGGTGCTGATCGCCGCCACGGGTGGCTCCGCCCGGCACTCGCTGGTGCTGGAGCACGCCCTGCGGCCGCTCTTCTCCCACCTTCGCGCCGTCGTCGTCCCGACCGCCGTCTACGCGGCCTCGGAGGACTGGGGCGCGGAGGGCCTGCCCGAGCGGATCGAACGGGCGGCGGGGGAGCTGGCGACGCTGATGACGGGCCTGTCCACGCCGCCCGGACCGGCGGAGGCCGGGAAGGACCAGAAGGCGGAGAAGGACCAGAAGGCGGAGAAGGACGAGTTCACGGTCGTGCCGTTCGCCGAACAGCTGGCGGCGCTGGCGGCCCGCTGAGCCCCTGAGCACCGGACGACGAACACCTGCAAGGCCGGTCCGTCCGGTCTTGCAGGCGAGGCGAGGCGAGGCGAGGCGAGGCGGACCGGTCGGCGGCGCCGGCAGCCCGCCGGCCTGTTGAGCGCCGGGCGGGGAAAACCAGCCCGTCCGGCGATCGAGGACGAGGCCGTTCAGGCCGGCAGCGGGGGGCTGGGGGCGGCAGCCCACGGGGCGCGCCCACCCGGACGGTGAGAGCCCAGTAAGAAGGGTGATCGTAGGACCGTCCCCACCGCCCAACCGCCGGAGGCCTTGGCAGACTGGCCCGGTGCCTCCCACCGTGCTGCTCGCCGAAGACGACCGTGCCATCCGCAACGCCCTGGAACGGGCCCTGGCCCTGGAGGGCTACCGGGTCACCGCGGTGGCCGACGGCGTCGAGGCGCTGGCGCACGCCCACAAGAACCCGCCCGACGTGCTCGTCCTCGATGTGATGATGCCCGGGATCGACGGCCTCCAGGTCTGCCGGGTGCTGCGCGCCGAGGGCGACCGCACGCCCATCCTGATGCTCACCGCCCTGGTGGAGACCGCCGACCGGATCGCCGGTCTGGACGCGGGCGCCGACGACTACGTGGTCAAGCCGTTCGACGTCGAGGAGGTCTTCGCCCGGCTGCGGGCGCTGCTGCGCCGCACGAACCCGGACGCCGCTCCCGAGACCGCCGCGCCGGTGGCCGACGTCGCGAAGCGGACGTCCGAGCGGCACGTGGAGGCGGCCGGGCTGCGGATGGACCCGCAGGCGCGGCGGGCCTGGCGGGGCGGGCGGGAGCTGGAACTGACCAGGACCGAGTTCGAGCTGCTGGAACTGCTGGCGCGCAACGCCGGGATCGTCCTGGACCACTCCACGATCTACGACCGCATCTGGGGCTACGACTTCGGTCCCGGCTCCAAGAACCTCGCCGTCTACGTCGGCTATCTGCGCCGCAAGCTCGACCAGCCCGGCGCCCCGCAGCTGATCCACACCGTGCGCGGGGTGGGTTACGTGCTACGGGAAGACTGAGGGACGGGACGGGGTGAGACGTCTGCGTTTCCCGGGTCCCCCGGGTCCCGCGCGTCCGGGGCGTCCGCTGGGCCCGCTGCTGTCCCGGCCGCGGCCGAAGCTGGTGTCGCTGCGCACCACCTTCGCGGTGTCGTTCGCGGCCGTGACCGCCGCGGTCACCGTGCTCGTCGGCGTCCTGTCGTACTCGGCGGCCGCCCGGCTGGTCCGGGTCGACCAGGAGTCGGTGTTCGACGAGGTCGTGCAGGACCTGCGGGACGAGGTGCGCGACCACCGGATGGCGGCGGAGGACTTCTCCTCGTCCGCGCCGGGGCACGACATCGTGCGGCCGGCCCGTACGGACGTACAGGTGCTCGGCCCGGACGGCTCGGTCGTGGACCGGGGCAGCCCCGGGCTGCCCGTCGTCACCGCCGACCGCACGATCGCGGTGGCGGTGACGGCCGGGCGGATCGCCGTCCACAAGGATGTCGACGTCGGCAGTGACGTCTACCGCGTAGCGACCGTCTCCCTCGGCGGCGGCCGGGGCGCGGTGCAGGTGGCGCAGGAGTTCAGCGACACCGAGGACCTGCTGCGTGCGCTCCAGCAGCGCACGCTGATCCTGATGATCGCGGTGGTGACGGCCGCGGGCCTGTTCGGCTGGTGGCTGGCCCGGCGCATCACCCACCGGCTGGTCATCCTCACCACCGCCGCCGAGGACGTCGCGCGCACGCGGCGGCTCGGCGTGCAGGTGCCGGTCACCGGTCACGACGAGGTGGGCCGGCTGGGCCGCGCCTTCGACCGTATGCTCGGCCGGCTCGCCCAGTCGGAGGAGGACCAGCGGCGGCTCGTCCAGGACGCCGGGCACGAACTGCGGACGCCGCTGACGTCTCTGCGTACGAACATCTCGCTGCTGCGCCGCATCGACGAGCTGCCCCCGGACATCCGTGACGAGCTGGTCGCGGATCTGACCCAGGAGGCCAGGGAGCTGACCGACCTGGTCAACGAGCTCGTCGACCTGGCGGCCGGTCAGTCCGACGCCGAACCACCCCGGAAGCTGGACCTCGCCGACATCGCGGAGGAGGTCGCGGGCCTGGCCAGGCGCCGCTCCGGACGGCAGGTCCTGGTCCGGACGAGCGGTGACACCACCCTCTACGGCCGGCCGGGCATGCTTCAGCGGGCGGTGTCCAACCTCGTGGAGAACGCGACCAAGTTCGATCGTGAGGGCAGGGCGCCCGTCGAGATCGGCGTCACCGGACCGTCCTGGCCGGGGGTCGTCCGCGTCGAGGTCCTCGACCGCGGGCCCGGTATCGCGGAAACCGACCTGACCCGCGTCTTCGACCGCTTCTACCGCGCCCCCGACGCGCGCTCCCTGCCGGGTTCCGGGCTGGGCCTGTCGATCGTGCGCGAAGTCGCGCTCGCGCACGGCGGAGCGCCGTTCGCCTTCCGCCGCGCGGGCGGCGGCTCGGTGATCGGCTTCACGGTGGGCGGCGAGCTCCCGGAGAGCTCACGGCCGGGGGAACGGACCCGCGACCGACGCGGGTGAGAGACGCTCCGCCCGGTGCCCGGTGCCCGGTGCCCGGTGCCCGGTGCCCGGTGCCCGGGGTGACGGGGGCGAGGCGAGCGGCCGCGCCCCGCGGCAGCGGCCACACCCCCGCGGCAGCGGCCACACCCCCGGGGTGCGGCAGCGGCCACACCCCCGGGGCAGCGGGAGCGGCCCGGCGGCGACGGGAGAGCGCGGGCGTCGTCGCCGACGGGAGCCCCACACGGATGTGAGCGGCCTCGGGAGGGGACCGCGTTCACGTGTTTGAGGGCCCATCTAGTATGAAATATGCCTTATGCGGGAGTAAGGAGAGCTGGATGGGTGGTGGAACAGAGGAGGTCGCCGAGGCGCTCACCGCGCGTGTCGTCGTCGACGAGCAAGGCACCGTGACCGGCTGGAACGACGGAGCGGCACGGCTGCTCGGGTACGCCCCGGAGGCGGTCGTCGGCCGGCCGGCGGCGGGGCTCCTCGCGGAGGAGCCGGCGCCGGCGGATCTGGCCCCGCTCGCCGCGCTGCCCAGATGGCACGGCACGCTCGCCCTCCGGCACCGGGACGGCCACCGTGTGGAGGCCGGGCTCCTCGCGCACCACCGGACGGCGGAAGACGGGTCCCGTGACTGGCTCCTGGTCTGCGCCGTGCCCGGGCCGCGGTTCCGGCCGGACGACGACGTGCTCATGCGGCGGGGCCTGCTCCAGTCGCCGTCCTGCGCGACCTCGGTGTACGACACGGATCTGCGCTACCGCCGGTCCAGCCGGTCCGCGCAGCGCGCGCTGGGCCTGAGCGAGGAGGAACTGCGCGGGCTGCGGATGACGGACGTGCTGCCCCTGCCGTTGTCCGAGGAGGTCGAGCGGCGGATGCGGCTGGCCCTGGAGACCGGTGAGCCGCAGTACGTGGAGAACCATGGGCGGGCTCCCGGCGAGAACCGTGAGCACGCCTGGTCGGTCCATCTGTACCGGGTGGAGGATGCGGACGGCCGCGTCCTGGGCGTGGCCGCGACCGGGCACGACATGACCGAGCAGTACTGGGCCCGCAAGCGCCTCCAGCTGATCGCCGAGGCCAGCACCCGCATCGGCAGCACGCTCGACGTGACCCGTACCGCGCAGGAGCTGGCGGACGTCGCGGTCCCGGATCTCGCCGACTTCCTCAGCGTCGACCTGCTGACGTCGTTCGAGGAAGGACATGAGGAGCCGGTGCGGCAGGCGGCGCCGGCGGGGGAGGGGGCCGCGCGGGACCAATCCCTGCTGCTGCGGCGCGTCGCCCACCAGTCCGTGCTGCCGGGCGTCCCCGAGGCGGTCCTCGCCCTGGGTGACGTGGACGAGTACCCGCAGAGCTCTCCGGCGGCCGAGAGCCTCCGCTCGGGACGGGCCGTGAGCCGCCGGATGACCGAGTCCGCGATCGCGGAGTGGGTCGACGGGGATCCGCTGCGCATGTCCCGTATCCGTGACTTCGGCTTCCACAGCGTGATGGCCGTGCCCCTGTCGGCCCGTGGCAGCACCCTGGGCGTCGTCATCTTCGCCCGGCACCGTCATCCCGAGCCGTTCCGGCAGGACGACCTGGTGCTGGCCGAGGAACTGGTGGCCAGGGCGGCGGTCTGCATCGACAACGCCTGGCGCTACACCCGCGAGCGCGCGACGGCGGTCACCCTGCAGCGCAGCCTGCTGCCGCGGGGGCTGCCCGAGCAGTCCGCCGTGGAGGTCGCCTCCCGCTATCTTCCGGCCGACGCGCGCGCCGGGGTGGGCGGCGACTGGTTCGACGTGATCCCGCTGTCCGGGGCCAGGGTCGCGCTGGTCGTCGGCGACGTCGTCGGTCATGGCATCCACGCCTCGGCGGCCATGGGACGGCTGCGGACGGCCGTCCGCACCCTCGCCGACATCGATCTGCCCCCCGACGAGCTGCTCACCCACCTCGACGACCTGGTGGGCCGGCTGGCCACCGAGGCGGACGCCCTCGGCGAAGGCGAGCCGGCCGGTGACGTGGGGGCGACCTGCCTGTACGCCGTGTACGACCCGGTCTCCCGGCGCTGCACCGTGGCCAGGGCCGGGCACCCGCTGCCGGCCGTGGTGAGCCCGGACGGCACCGTGGAACTGCTCGCCCTGCCCACGGGGCCTCCCCTGGGCCTGGGCGGACTCCCCTTCGAGTCGATCGAGGTCGAACTGCCCGAAGGCAGTCTGCTGGCCCTCTACACCGACGGTCTGATCCGCTCGCGCTCCCGCGACAGCGACATCGACGACAGCCTCGCCCGCCTGTGCCGGGCCCTGGCCGAACCCTCGGCCTCCCTGGACGTCGTCTGCGACTCGGTCCTCGACCGGATGCTCCCCCGGCTGCCCGCCGACGACGTGGCCTTCCTCGTCGCCCGTACCCGGGCGCTCGACGCCTCGCGTGTCGCCACCTGGGAGATCGACACCGACCCCGCCGCGGTCGCCGACGCCCGGAAGAAGGCGGTCGGCCGCCTGGAGGCCTGGGGTCTGACCGATGCCTCCTTCGTGACCGAGCTGATCGTCAGCGAGCTGGTCACCAACGCGATCCGGCACGGTGAACCACCCGTCCAACTGCGCCTCATCCATGACCGGAACCTGATCTGCGAGGTCTCCGACGGCGGCGGCACGGCCCCCCACATGCGCCGGGCCCGCACGTACGACGAGGGCGGCCGCGGCCTCCTCCTGGTCGCCCAGCTGACCCGGAGCTGGGGCACCCGCCCGGGGGTCAAGGGCAAGACGATCTGGGCGGAACAGGACATCGAGGGACCGGTGGACGGTTCCTGGCAGTGAGCATGAGCCGCGCGCGCCCGGCGTGAGGACCAATGTTGTGCACTTTCTTGACGACGGTAAGAGTAGGGCCTAACTTCACGGTGTCCTTCCCTTCCCCCGGTCAAGGGAGACCGCGATGCCCCCGTCCCCCGCATCACCCCCGTCCCCAGCCTCACCCGCATCCCCCGCTTCACCGTCCACGGCCGCCGAACGAGCCCGGCAGCTGCGCGTGGTCGCCGCCTCCGGACTGCTCGGCACCGCCGTGGAGTTCTACGACTTCCTCGTCTACGGAACGGTCGCCGCCCTGGTCTTCGGCGAGCTGTTCTTCCCCGGCGCGGACCCCGCCGTCGGCACCATCGCCGCGTTCGGCACCTTCGCCGCCGGCTATGTCGCCCGCCCGCTCGGCGGCATCCTCTTCGGCCACTTCGGCGACCGGCTCGGCCGCAAGTCGATGCTGCTGCTCACCATGGGCCTGATGGGCGGCGCGAGCTTCCTCGTCGGACTGCTGCCCACGTACGGCACGATCGGCGTCTGGGCGCCGGTGCTGCTGATCACCCTGCGCGTCGTCCAGGGCGTCGCCATCGGCGGTGAGTGGGGCGGCGCCACGCTGATGGTCGTCGAGCACGCGGGCGACCGGCGGCGCGGACTGTGGTCCAGCTTCACGCAGATGGGAGCCCCGCTCGGCTCCCTGCTCTCCACCGCCGTCGTCACGCTCGTCGTCGCCCTCCCCGAGGACGAGTTCGCGGCCTGGGGCTGGCGGGTGCCGTTCCTGCTGAGCGCGGTACTGCTCGGCGTCGGGCTCTTCGTCCGCCTCAAGGTCGTCGAAAGCCCGCTCTTCGCCGAGGTGAAGAAGGACCGTGCCGCAGCGCGGCTGCCGATCCTCGAGGTGCTGCGCCGTCCGCGTCCGGTACTGCTGGCCTGCTGCGTCGGCATCGGCGCCTTCACCGCCCAGTCGCTGCTCACCAGCTATCTGATCGCGTACGCCACCGGCATCGGCTACGCCCGGCCGCAGGTGCTCACCGCGCTCACGGTGTCCGCCTCCGTCGCGCTGGTCGTGCTGCCCTGCGCCTCCGTGCTCTCCGACCGGGTCGGCCGCCGCCCGGTCGTCCTGGCCGGCGCGCTCGCCTCGGCCGCGCTCGCCTTCCCCGTCATGGCTCTGGTCGACTCGAAGTCGCCCGGGCTGCTGATCCTCGCCGTCGTCCTCGGCCACGGCATCGCCCAGTCCGCGATGTACGGCCCGCTGGGCGCCCTGCTCACGGAGATGTTCGGTACCCGGGTCCGCTACACCGGTGCCTCCCTCGGCTACCAGGGCGCCACCCTCATCGGGGCCGGCTTCTCCCCGATGATCGCCGGCACCCTGGTGGCGGGGAGCGACAGCAGCACCCCCGTCTCCCTGCTGCTCTGCGGCGGCGCCGCGATCACCGCGGTGACCGTCCTCTTCGTGCGCGAGACCAGCCGGACGTCCCTCACCGGCACCACCGACGCCACCGGCACCGCCGACGCCACCGGCACCACCGACGCCACCGGCACCGCCGAGGGCGCCGACGCCTCCCGCACGCAGGAGATCTCCGCATGACGCCCCGCCCCCGCCTCCGGGCGCGCTCCCGACCCACGTCCCACCCGCGCCCGTACGACCCCGCCCACCCCGTCGGCCACCTCACCCGATGACCCCGTACGGCCGCCCGCCGCACCCCCGACGGGCGGCCGTACCCTTTCCCCTGTGGAGGACGACGACATCCCGGACACCATGCCGCGCGACATGCCACACGACCTGCCGGACCTGCCGGACGACCTGCCGGACACCTCGGACGGCGGCGCCCCGCAGCTGCGCCCGCAGTCGCTCATGCTCGCCTTCTTCGGCAACCACGTGCTGGAGGAGGGCGACCTGTGCGTCTACTCGGGCAGCATCATCGAGGTACTCGGCCGGGTCGGCGTCGGTGAACAGGCCGTACGGTCCACGCTGACGCGCATGGTCAGCCGGGGCCTGCTGCGGCGCCAGCGCGAGGGCCGCAGGATGTACTTCGGCCTGACCGAGCAGGCGACGCGCGTCCTCAAGGACGGCCGCACCCGCATCTGGCGCGAGGGCGCGGTCAACGACGACTGGGACGGCGACTGGACGCTGCTCGGCTTCTCGCTCCCCGAGTCCCGCCAGCGCGAGCGCCACGACCTGCGCTCCCGGCTCGCCTGGTCCGGGTTCGGCGCGCTCTACAGCGGGCTGTGGATCGCCCCGGGGAGGGTCGACGTCGCCGCGGTCGTCGCCGAACTCGGCCTGACCGCCCACGTCAAGATCTTCCACGCCTCGGCCGACGAGGCCACGGACATCGGCCTCATGATCCGCGACACCTGGGACCTGGAGAGCGTCGCCGCCCGCTATGTCTCCTTCGACAAACGCTGGACCGCCCACCTGAACGCGGGCCCGGGCGAGGACCCGATCGGCACCCGCCTGCGCCTGGTCAGCGAATGGCTCTGGACGATCCGCGCGGACCCCCGGCTCCCCGCCCGCCACCTCCCCCAGGACTGGCCGGCCCGCCCCGCCCAGGACACCTTCCGCCGAGTCGCGGAACAAACCGCCACCCCCGCCGACGACCTGGCCCACGAACTCCTGGAAACGGCCCCGCTGAGGTGACGGACCTCCGGCCGGGCGGCCTTCCGACCGCGACCGGAACCGGCTCCGTTCAGCGTCCCGCCGCCCCGGCCTTCCTTCCTTCCGCCCCGCCGGTCAGCCGTTCTTGCGGGCCACCGCGCCGTAGATCCCGATCGGCGGGGCGTCCCGATTCGGGGGCTCTTCCGGGCGCCAGTCCGGGACCGGGACCAGGCCCGGGTCGAGGAGGGTGAAGTCGCCGAAGAAGTCCAGGACCCGGCCGTGGGAGCGGAGGTTCATGGACGCGCTGGCCTTGTTGTAGACGGAGGCCGCGTCCTCGCGCCGGTCCTCGTGGAAGTCGCCCGTGGCGTGCGACAGGACGAGGTAGGAACCGGCGGGCAGCGCGTCACGGAGCGTCGCGACGACGGCGTCCGGGTCGTCCGCCTCGGCGAGGAAGTGCACGACGGCCACCAGCAGCAGCGCCACGGGCTCGTCGAAGTCGATGATCCTGCGTACGTCGGGGTGGTCGAGGACGGCGCGGGGGTCCCGCAGGTCGGCCAGGACGACGGAGGTGTCGGTGCTGGTCTCGCTGTCGCTGTCGGCCATCAGGGCCATCGAGTGGGTGCTGACGATCGGGTCGTTGTCGACGTACGCGACCCGGGTCCCGGGGGCGACGGCATGCGCGATCTGGTGCACGTTGGGCTCGGTGGGCAGGCCCGTGCCGATGTCGAGGATCTGCCGGACGCCCCCCTCCGCGACGACGTGCCGGACGGCGCGGTGCATGAAGTGCCGGTTGGCGCGGACCCCGTCCCGCACCTCCGGGGCCACCTTGATGAACTGCTCGGCGGCATCCCGGTCGACCTCGTAGTTGTCCTTCCCGCCGAGGAAGTAGTCGTACATCCGGGCGGGGTGGGGCCTGCTCGTGTCGATCTTCAAGAATGGGCTGCCGGTGCCGCCGCTGCTGCCACCGGCGTTGCTGCCGCCGCTGAGGGGAGAGGTCATGCTGCCTGGCTCCGTCCTGGACTCGCGTCCCACCACCGGATGAACCGCGTAAGTGAGTGACTGTCAGATCCATCAGGTCCAGCAGGGTCGAGCAGGTCCATCAGATCTGTCGGATCATCATTCACCATGCGGGAGCGCTCGAACGCCGCCCCTGCCCATCGCGACCGACACACTCAATGAACCGAACGCCCGGACCCACAAGGGGAGTTCCCGGACCCGAAAGCCCGGCAGGCAAGGGACGACTCTTGCGCCTTCGGTTCAGGCAGCCGGATCGGTAGCGTCTCATCGTGACCGAGCACCTGTACGACGCGGCCGACATCGAGGTTCTGGAGTTCGACGCCGCGGTGCGCAAGCGGATGGGCATGTACTTCGGGGTGGGTCGTGGAGATCCGAGGCTGCCGGCCCGCGTGCTGTGTGCCGTGGCGCGCCACGCGCTCCATCCGGCGACAGGGGTCGCTGCGGAGCACACGCTGCGCACTGTCGTCGAGATCACCGGTGATCTCAGCTTCACGATGGTGATGGATCAGCCTCATGGGTGGAACGGCTCAAATACTCCCGCCCTCGGCTATTACGACTCTCTCCTGGGTCCTGAGTGGTGGCTGCCGGCAGCTGTGGCGGCGTTGTCCGAGCGGGTCACGGTCGAGATGTGGTCCGCGGGGCGTGGCTTCGGCCAGGACCTCGTCGGTATTCGCCCGCTCTCCGGCCCCCGGGAATTCGTTGCGCCGGAAAGCAGCGGCACGAAGGTGGCCTTCGTCCTCGACCCGGCGCACGTAGGTCCGGACTTCGTCCTCCCCACGGATCTCGAGAACCTCGACCTGCATGGCCCGTACTGCTCAGCGCCTGCCGGCCGCGGACACGTGCTGATCCGGGATCTCCGCCACGGCTCAGCCGGGCGGGAAGTCATGCACCGCTAGCTGTGCTTCCGGTTCGGCGGCGCCAGTCGTCGCGGACTGCCTTCTTTCTGTCTGCCAGTGACCGCTGCCGGTGACCCCGGCTCACGGCCACACAAGGCAATAAGGCTGATGCCCCGCCTCATGCAGCCGGTGGCTGAAGTCCTGCCACTCGTGGAGCAGCTGGTAGACGTTGAACGCGTCTCGGGGGCCGCCCCGGTCGGGGACCGTGGACCAGATGAAGGCCGCCGCGCCCACCGCTTCCTCGCCGATGTCCCGCAGGGGATCCACGACCGTCATGGGGAGTTTCACCACGGCGTAGTCGGGGTGGAGGACGACCAGCTCCAGCGGGGGCACCTTGCTCAGGGGGACGCCCTCGATGCCGGTCAGCACCATCGCGGCCATCGTCTCGGGCTTGATCTTGGTGAACATGCCGTTCATGCCGAGCTCGTCGCCGCCGAGTTCCTCAGGGCGCATCGAGATCGGGACGCGGGCCGCGGTCGCACCGTCGGGCGCCCCGAAGTACTTGTACGTCACCCCCACCCGACCACCATTCCTGCTCGCCGCCCGAAGGGGATCGACCCGCTGGTCGACCCGCCGTTCGATCGGTTCGAACCCCTCGATCCGGTCGAGCCGGTCGATCTGATCGATGCGGTCGATCCGCTCGGGCTCACTCGGTACACCTTGTGCCTGCGTCTGACGTGCTTCGTTCGCTTCCTCCGCGTCGCGCCGGTGCCTTCCCCGCCGGGCACGTCGAGGACCCAGGTCGTCAGTCCCCTCGCCCAGTCCGCCACCGCGATGCATATCTCCACCCGACTGCTTTTCTAGGACGCGTGGCCCCCGCCGCGCAACCCGATCATCGTGTCAGTGACCTCCCCCACGGCCGCTCGCCGAAACGTGCGGTGAAACACCTGTCCGCAGGATCTTCGCAGCCACTGGACACACGGTCGGTGTGAGCTACGTCCAGCAGGCCTGTTCCGACTCAGTTTCGCAGATGGTGAAGCGGATGACGGCCCCGCGGGCTCCGGGCTCGGCTGGCCTACTCTGGGAGGTCACTGGCAACCGGAGTCCAGCAAGTCGGAGAAGGTCGGAGAAGTCGCAGGTCATGAGCGAACTGCCCTATTCATACGATGCGCCTGTCTCGCAGGCACTGTTCGACCGTGCGTCCGCCGTCACGCCGGGCGGTGTGAACTCGCCGGTGCGCGCGTTCCGCGCCGTGGGCGGAACACCCCGGTTCATGGTGTCCGGCACCGGCCCGTATCTGACGGACGCCGACGGGCGGGAGTACGTCGACCTCGTCTGTTCGTGGGGCCCCATGATCCTCGGGCACTCGCACCCCGAGGTGATCGCCGCCGTGCAGGACGCCGTCTCGCGCGGTACCTCCTTCGGTACGCCCGGTGAGGGCGAGGTCACGCTCGCCGAGGAGATGGTCGACCGCATCGGGCCCCTGGAGGAGGTGCGGCTCGTCTCCAGCGGCACCGAGGCCACCATGTCGGCCATCCGGCTCGCCCGCGGCTTCACCCGGCGCACCAAGGTGATCAAGTTCGCCGGGTGCTATCACGGGCACGTCGACTCGCTCCTCGCGGCCGCCGGCTCGGGCGTCGCCACCTTCGCGCTTCCCGACACGCCCGGCGTCACCGGCGCCCAGGCCGGCGACACCATCGTCCTGCCGTACAACGACCTCGAGGCCGTTCAGGAGGCGTTCCACCGGCACCCCGGCGAGATCGCCTGTGTGATCACCGAGGCCTCGCCGGGGAACATGGGGGTCGTGCCGCCGCTGCCCGGCTTCAACCAGGGGCTCAAGGACGCCTGCCAGAACAACGGCGCGCTCTTCATCTCCGACGAGGTCATGACCGGCTTCCGGACCAGCCGGGCGGGTTGGTACGGGATCGACGGCGTGCGGCCCGACCTGATGACCTTCGGGAAGGTCATGGGCGGTGGCTTCCCCGCCGCGGCCTTCGGCGGCCGGGCGGACGTCATGGCGCACCTCGCCCCCGCCGGGCCCGTCTACCAGGCCGGCACCCTCTCCGGGAACCCCGTGGCGACCGCCGCGGGACTCGCCCAGCTCCGGCTCCTCGACGACGCCGCCTACGCCACGATCGACGACGTCTCCACCCGGATCCAGTCCCTGGTGTCGGAGGCGCTGACCAAGGAGGGTGTCGCGCACACGCTTCAGAGCGCCTCCAACATGTTCTCCGTCTTCTTCACGGACCGGCCGGTGCGTGACTACGAGGACGCCAAGGCGCAGGAGTCCTTCCGCTTCACCGCCTTCTTCCACTCGCTGCTGGCGAACGGCGTCTACCTGCCGCCGTCGTCCTTCGAGTCCTGGTTCGTGTCCACGGCCCACGACGACCGGGCCGTCCAGAGAATCGCCGACGCCCTCCCGGCGGCGGCCCGAGCGGCTGCGGAGGCCACAGCGGCATGACCACCCCGGAAAACGCCCCCGAGAACCCAGCCGAGACGGCATCCGAGAAGGCATCCCAGGAGGCCTTCGAGAGCGCCCTGGAGAAGGCCTTGGGCAACACGGCCCGCAGCGACGTCAACGGCGAGAAGGACATCACCGTCGTCCACCTGATGCGGCACGGCGAGGTCGACAACCCCGACGGTGTCCTCTACGGCCGGCTCGACGGCTACCACCTCTCCGAGCTGGGCCGGCAGATGGCCGACCGGGTCGCCGAACACCTCGCCCCCCGTGACATCACGCATGTCGTCGCCTCCCCGCTGGAGCGGGCGCAGGAGACGGCGACGCCGATCGCCAAGGTGCACGGGCTCGACCTGGCCACCGACCCGCGGCTTCTGGAGGCCGAGAACGTCTTCCAGGGCAAGACGTTCGGCGTCGGGGACGGGGCGCTGCGCCGGCCCGAGAACTGGAAGCACCTCGTCAACCCGTTCAGGCCGTCCTGGGGCGAGCCGTACGTCGACCAGGTCGTCCGGATGATGGGTGCCCTGGACGCGGCGAAGGAGGCGGCCCGCGGGCACGAGGCGGTGCTCGTCAGCCATCAGCTGCCGATCTGGATCGTGCGGTCCTACGCCGAGCGGCGGCGGCTGTGGCACGACCCGCGCAAGCGGCAGTGCACGCTCGCCTCGCTGACGACCTTCACGTACCAGGGCGACAGGATCGTGTCCGTCGGCTACAGCGAGCCCGCCATCGACCTGGTGCCCGCCCATCTCCGGGCCGGCGCCAGGCCGGTGCAGGGGAAGGGCAAGGCCTTCGGGGCCTAGCCGCACCTCTGGCCGATCCCCTGGCCAAACCCTGGCCGGAACGTGTGGCTGGAATCGGCCGCTCTGTTACGGAATCCGGAAGTATCGGCGGAACCCCCGCGTTCGTCATGTGCTCTGAATATGTGACTACCAGAGAACGTGACGAACGGGGTTGCCAGATGCGCGCCATCACCCGCAGGGGAGCACTCGGACTCGGTGCCGGGGCCGCCGCCGCTGCCGGACTCGTGGGCTGCGGCAGCCTCACGGACTCGGACGGGCCGAGCGCGCACGGCGGTTCCGGCGGCTCGGGGAAGCCGTCCGGCAGCGCCAGTCCGAAGGCCACCGCCCGCCCCATCGGCGACGGTTCCACCTCCTTCACCGGCAAGCAGCCGCACCAGCCGGCCAAGCCGGTGCCGCTCCAGCCCGGCGAGGAGCCGCCGCAGTTCGTCATCTTCTCCTGGGACGGGGCCGGTGAGGTCGGCAACGGCCTCTTCACACGCTTCCTCGACCTCGCCAAGGCGCACGGCGCGAGCATGACCTTCTTCCTCTCCGGGCTGTATCTGCTGCCCGAGTCGAAGAAGCGGCTCTACGACCCGCCGAACAACCCGCGGGGCGCCTCCGACATCGGCTACCTCACCGACGAGCACGTCAAGCTGACACTGGCGGGCGTCCGCCGCGCCTGGCTCGAGGGGCACGAGATAGGCACCCACTTCAACGGCCACTTCTGCGGCGAGGGTCACGGCTCGGTCGGCAAGTGGACGCCCCAGCAGTGGCGCAGCGAGATAGACCAGGCGAAGTCGTTCGTGAAGGAGTGGCGGACCAACACGGGCTGGAGCGACCTGCCCGCGCTGCCCTTCGACTACGACAAGGAACTCGTCGGCGGCCGGACGCCCTGTCTGCTCGGCCAGGACAACCTGCTGCCCACCGCCCGCGCCCTCAACTGGCGCTACGACGCCTCCTCGCCCGGCGGGCGGCAGGTGTGGCCGAAGAAGAAGGACGGGATCTGGGATCTGCCGTTGCAGCAGATACCGTTCCCCGGCCGCTCTTTCGAGGTTCTCTCGATGGACTACAACATGCTTGCCAACCAGTCGGTCAACTCGACCAAGGCGCCCGCCCACAACTACCCGGGCTGGCGGCAGCAGTCCTCCCAGGCGTACATACAGGGATTTAAGCGGGCATTCGAGACAAACCGCGCACCCTTCTTCGTCGGCAACCACTTCGAGCAGTGGAACGGCGGCATCTACATGGACGCCGTCGAGGAGGCCTTCAAGCACATCGCGCGCGAGAAGGAGAAGGGCGCGGACGTGCGGCTGGTCTCCTTCCGGCAGTTCGTGGACTGGATCGACGTCCAGAAGCCGGAGGTCCTCGAGAAGCTGCGCACCCTCGAGGTCGGACAGCAGCCCGTTGGAGGCTGGAAGGCCTTCCTGGGTGCGAGCGCCCCCTCCGCTTCCACCTCCGCGACCGCGTCCGGCTCCGCCTCCGACGCTGCGTGAAATGGGGTTTTCTCCCCGCAAGGGGGGTGGGCAAGATCCCTGGAACGGGCATGCGAAACTTTTCACATGAGTGCCGCCAGCCGCACCCCCCTGTGCTCGACCAGCCGGATCCGCTCGCGCCGTGCCGTCCTGACGACGGCCGCCGGTGGAGCCGTCGCCGCACTGCTGCTGTCCGCCTGCACCTCCGGAGGCACCTCCGGAGGGGGTGGTGACACCAACTTCGTGATGGGCAAGGACGGCATTTCCACCGTCGAGCAGGGGGAGCGGGACGCGGCCCCCGACCTGTCCGGCAAGACCGTCGCCGGCGGACAGCTCGACCTCAAGTCCTACAAGGGCAAGGTCGTCGTCCTGAACGTGTGGGGCTCCTGGTGCAACCCGTGCCGGGCCGAGGCGCCGAATTTCGAGAAGGTCTACACCGACCTCAAGGACGACGGCGTGCAGTTCGTCGGCATAAACACCCAGGACACCAGCAACGACAACGCCCTCGCCTTCGAGAAGCAGCAGGGCATCACCTACCCCAGCCTGTCCGACCCGACGGGCAAGCTGCTGCTGCGCTTCAAGAAGGGCACGCTGAGCCTCCAGGCCATCCCCTCCACCCTGGTCCTCGACCGGCAGGGAAAGATCGCCGCCCGCTCGCTGGCAGCGCTCAGCGAGGAGAAGCTGCGCAAGATGATTACCCCCGTCCTCGCGGAGAAGTGACGTGAGCGCCGTCACCACGCTCGCCGCGACGGGCTACAACGACACCGTGCTCAACGGCGCGTTGCTGGTCGCCCTGCCCGTCGCGCTGCTCGGCGGGCTCGTCTCCTTCTTCTCACCGTGCGTCCTGCCGCTGGTCCCCGGCTATCTCTCGTACGTCACCGGCGTCGCCGGCACCGACCTGGCCGACGCACGGCGCGGGCGGATGGTCGCCGGCGCCTCCCTCTTCGTGCTCGGCTTCACCTTCGTCTTCGTCTCCAGCGGGGCCCTGTTCGGCTACTTCGGCGACACGCTCAAGGCCAACCAGGACGTCCTGTCCAAGGTGCTGGGGGTGCTCATGATCCTCATGGGCGCCTTCTTCATGGGCCTGATGCCCTGGATGACGCAGCGGGAGTTCCGCATCCACAAGAAGCCCGTGACCGGGCTGCTCGGCGCCCCGCTGCTGGGCGCCCTGTTCGGCATCGGCTGGGTGCCGTGCATCGGTCCGACCCTCGCCTCCGTGCTGGCGCTCTCCTCCCAGCAGGGCAGCGCGGGCCGCGGCGCTCTGCTGACCGTCGCCTACTGTCTCGGCCTCGGCGTGCCGTTCGTGCTCGCCGCGGTCGCCTTCCGCAAGGCGCTCGGCGCCTTCGGCTGGGTCAAGCGCCACTACGTCTGGGTGATGCGGATCGGCGGCATCATGATGATCCTGACCGGTGTCCTGCTGCTCACCGGTGCGTGGGACCGTCTTGTGCAGGACGTGCAGTCCTGGTCCGCCGGCTTCGATGTGGGGATCTGATCCATGAGCAAGACCACACCCGGCGCTCCGGCCGAGGCCGCCGCCCCCGACGACCAGGACCTCGCCGCGGCCGGCTCCCAGCTCTCCACCGCCCCGGTGGAGTCGGCGTCGAACCTGCCCGGCATGGGAGTGCTCGGCTGGGCCCGCTGGTTCTGGCGGCAGCTGACCTCCATGCGGGTCGCCCTGCTCCTCCTCCTGCTGCTGGCGCTCGGCGCGATCCCCGGCTCGCTGATCCCGCAGTCCGGCACCGACGAGACGAAGGTCGCCGACTTCCGCCAGGCCCACGGGACGCTCGCGCCGATCTACGACAGGCTCGGCCTCTTCCACGTCTACAGCTCGGTGTGGTTCTCCGCGATCTACATCCTGCTGTTCGTCTCCCTCATCGGCTGCATCGTGCCCCGCACCTGGCAGTTCGTCGGGCAGCTGCGCAGCCGCCCGCCGGGCGCGCCCAGGCGCCTGACCCGGCTGCCGGCCTACACGACGTGGCGTACCGAAGCGGAGCCGGAGCAGGTCCGCGAGGCCGCGCTCGCCCTCCTCAAGAAGCGCCGCTTCCGCGCCCACCCTGCCGGGGACGCCGTCGCCGCGGAGAAGGGCTACCTCCGCGAGGTCGGCAACCTGGTCTTCCACATCGCGCTGATCGTGATGCTGGTCGCCTTCGCCTGGGGCCAGCTCTACAGGTCCGAGGGCAACAAGCTGGTCGTCGAGGGAGACGGCTTCTCCAACACCCTCACGCAGTACAACGACTTCAAGTCCGGCAACCTGTTCGGCACCGACGACCTGGAGCCGTTCAGCTTCACCCTGAACGACTTCACCGGCACCTACGAGACCAGCGGCCCCAACAAGGGCACCGCGCGCACCTTCCAGGCCTCCCTCACCTACAGCGTGGGCGCCTACGGCAAGGACAGGAAGACGATCGTCAAGGTCAACGAGCCGCTGGAGATCGGCGACTCGAAGATCTACCTCACCGCCCACGGCTACGCACCCCTCGTCACCGTCCGGGACGGCAAGGGCAACGTGGTCTACCACGACGCCGTGCCGCTGCTGCCGCTCGACGCGAACATCACCTCCTCCGGTGTGATCAAGGTTCTCGACGGCTACAAGAACGCCGCGGGCCTCACCGAACAGCTCGGTTTCCAGGCCTTCTTCCTGCCGACCTACGGCGGCGCGAACACCGCGGTCGTCTCGCAGTTCCCGGCTCTGGACAACCCGGTGCTGAACCTGGCCCCGTACCACGGTGACCTCGGAGCCGACTCGGGCATCCCGCAGAGCGTGTACCAGCTCGACAAGGCGCACATGAAGGAGTTCAAGGACGCCAAGGGCGCGCAGCTGCGGGACAACCTGACGCCCGGCGAGACCATGACCCTCCCGAACGGCGCCGGTTCGATCACCTATGACGGCACCAAGGAGTGGGCGAACTTCCAGGTCACCCAGCAGCCCGCGAGTGTCTGGGCGCTCGGCGGGGCCATCGCCGCGATCTTCGGTCTCGCCGGTTCCCTGTTCCTCCAGCGGCGCCGGGTCTGGGTGCGGGCGGTGCGGGGCGACGACGGGGTGACGGTCGTCGAGATGGGCGGTCTCGGCCGCAGCGAGTCCGCCAAGGTGCCCGAGGAACTCGGCGAGCTTGCCGGAATCCTGTACGACCAGGCGCCCGCGGACCCGGCCCCGGAGACTCCCGACACCCCTGTTTCCCCCGAACACTCCGAACCCCGAGTCGTACCTGCCGAAGGGGCTGGAAAGTGACTCTCGCCGCCGCCACCAACGAAAACCTCGCGAACATCAGCAACACGCTGATCTACTCCGCGATGGCCGTCTACACCCTGGCCTTCTTCGCGTACATCGCCGAATGGCTCCTCGGCAGCCGCAGCAAGGTCGGCCGGACCGCCGCCGCGCTCACCGCCACTACTGGCGCCAAGGGCCCGGCCGTCACCGTGAAGAAGAACGGTGGCACGGCCGTCATGGAGCGGCCGCAGGTCGTCGTGCGCGCCGCGGCCGGCGCGCGCGACGTGCCCGACGGGCCCGGCGCGCACGGCGGTGACGAGCAGGGCGACATGTACGGCCGGATCGCCATCTCCCTCACGGTGCTCGCGTTCCTGGTCGAGCTGGCCGGCGTGATCGCCCGCGCGGCCTCGGTGCAGCGGGCGCCGTGGGGCAACATGTACGAGTTCAACATCACCTTCTCCACGGTGGCCGTCGGCGTGTACCTCACGCTGCTCGCGCTGCGCAAGAACGTGCGCTGGCTCGGGCTGTTCCTGATCACCACGGTCCTGCTCGACCTCGGCATCGCCGTCACCGTCCTGTACACCGCGAGCGACCAGCTGGTGCCCGCGCTGCATTCGTACTGGCTGTACATCCACGTCTCGACGGCGATCCTGTGCGGCGCGGTCTTCTACGTCGGCGCGGTCGCCACGATCCTCTACCTGTTCAAGGACTCGTACGAGAACAAGCTGGTGAACGGCGGTGAGCCCGGGAAGTTCGCCACCTCCTTCCTGGAGCGGCTGCCCGCCTCGGCGTCCCTCGACAAGTTCTCCTACCGGGTCAACGCGGCCGTCTTCCCGCTGTGGACGTTCACGATCATCGCGGGCGCGATCTGGGCGGGCGACGCCTGGGGCCGGTACTGGGGCTGGGACCCCAAGGAGACCTGGGCGTTCATCACGTGGGTCGCCTACGCCTGCTACCTGCACGCCCGCGCCACCGCAGGCTGGAAGGGCCGCAAGGCCGCCTACCTGGCGCTGATCGCCTTCGGCTGCTGGCTGTTCAACTACTACGGCGTCAACATCTTCGTCTCCGGAAAGCACTCGTACGCGGGCGTGTGACCGCCCTCCGGTGAAGGCCGGTTCCTGTGACCTGGGTCACGGGAACCGGCCTTTGCATCTGAAGTCATTGCCCACCGACCCCGACCTGATGGACGACTGGCTTCGCAAGCGCGCCTCCGGTGTATGGGTCCAGCTCATGGACGGCGCGCCGCCCGTCGTTTTCGAGGGGGATCAGTCCGCGTTCGAGACGGTGGGCTATCTGATGGTGAGGGGGATCGTGCCGCCCGCGCAGGCAGCCGCCCTCTACCGGGCCGCCGCTCGCCATTCCGGGGTGAGGACGGACGAGGACGCCGTGGACGTGCTCGGACGACACGGCGTGGGGATCGTCCGAGAGGATGCGAAGCTCCCCTTCCGGACGGAATGGATCTTCGACAGGACGACGCACCAGATGCTCGGGCAGCGGGCGACGTTCACCCGGGACTTCGGGAAGTACAAGAAGGGGACGGTGTTCGACGACGACGCCGTCGTGCGCCGGGCGGTCGTCGACAAGGCGGGCCTGCGGCCGTGACCGGTTGAACGGTGCTCCCAGCGGTCCGGGATGTTCCGGCCGGGACCGCCGCCCGGACCCTGCTTCTCCCGGCCGGGTTCCGCCACCGCGGCGGGGCCCGGCCGTCCGCGTGTCCCGTGCCGCCCGGAGGGCTCAGCGCAGGCGGGACGACGACAGGATCGACAGCAGGTGGGCCGGGACCATCAGCCAGGTGATGAGGGCGATGGCGGCCAGCGCCCAGCGGGTCGGGTCGACGGAGTCGGTCGCCGCGTCGGCGAACGCCACGACGACGAGGACCAGGGAGGCCTCGATGCCGTTGGTCACCCGGTGGATCTTGAACGCGGCGGCGAGCCGGCGCATCGAGGCGACGCCCTGCGAGCGCGGCGCCGTGGCCTCGTCGTCGGCGACGGCGAGCCCGCGCCGGGCCCGTGCCACGTCCACCAGGTCGGTCGACGCCTTCAGCAGCACGACACCGAGAGCGGTCGCGAGCCCGAGCGAGACCCAGCCGTTGAAGCCCGCCCAGCCGCCGAGCCCGGACTCCGCCGCGCGGAAGCCGAAGCCGGTCATCAGCGCCGCGTCGGCGAGGTAGGCGCCGAGCCGGTCGACATAGATGCCGGTCGCGCTGTTCTGGCCCTTCCAGCGGGCGACCTCGCCGTCCACGCAGTCGAAGAGCAGGAAGAGCTGCATGAGGAGGGCGGTCAGCAGGGCCCCGGCCAGGCCCGGGATCAGCAGCGCGGCGCCGGACAGCACCCCGCACACAACCATCGTCCAGGTCAGCTGGTCCGGGGTGACCCGGGTGCGCACCAGCTGGCGGGTGAACCGCAGGGAGACCCGCCGCATGTACAGCCGGCCCGCCCAGTGTTCGCCGTTGCGGCTCGCCAGCTTGGCCTGCGGCTGGCAGACCTCCCGCAGCTCCTCCAGTACCGGAGCAGCAACCATGAACGTTCCTCCCACGAGCCACGATGATCGGGCCAGGTTACAGATCGCTCAACTGGCCGCCTCGGCGGGGCGGTTAAGGAGGCGCACATCCCCGATCGAGTGGTCCCGCATTGCCCTCGGCCGCCCGCCACAGCAGCATGAACTTCATGGACCTTCTGGATCAGGCGACGGCACGGACCTGGCTCGCCACCGCCGTCGCCGAGGCCCGGGCCGGCCTCGCCGAGGGCGGCATCCCGATCGGCGCCGCCCTCTACGGCGCCGACGGCACGCTCCTCGGACGCGGCCACAACCGGCGCGTCCAGGACGGCGACCCCTCCACACACGCGGAGACGGCGGCGTTCCGCGCGGCGGGCCGGCAGCGGTCGTACCGGGGCACGACGATGGTCACGACCCTCTCCCCGTGCTGGTACTGCTCCGGCCTGGTCCGCCAGTTCGGCATCTCACGGGTGGTCGTCGGAGAGGCGGCCACCTTCCACGGCGGCCACGACTGGCTGGCGGAGCACGGCGTGCAGATCGTGCTCCTGGACGACGCCGGGTGCGTCGCGATGATGCGCGAGTTCATCGAGCGGAACCCCACGCTCTGGAACGAGGACATCGGCGTCTGACCCGCCGCCGTCCCGGAGCCTCGGGGCGCGGCCCCTTCCGGACGGCGGCGGCAGGCTCCTCACTGCTGGGCGAGCTGAACCGCGGGGTGCGCGTCGTCGCCGGCGAGCACGGCGTCGACGGTCTGTGCGAAGTCGAGGAGTTTGTCGGCGCTCAGCCCTGCGGCCGTGTGCAACGGCCCCTCCGAGGCGACCAGCCACGCCTGGTAGTCGCGCAGGAACGCCCGGAACTGCGCGACCCGCACGTCGTCGGTGAGATAGTCGTCCGCGCACACGTCTGAGAGACCGTTGGGCTGCCGCCCGATCGACCCCAGCCAGAACGCCTGCCATTCGCGCAGCCACGGCAGCGCGCGGTACGCGGGATTCGCCTCGACGTACATCGCCGCCAACGCCATGAACGTCTCCTGCTGGACGTCGTGCGCGTGTGCCCAGTGCTCGCGGAACCTGAACATCGACCAGCTCAAGGGGTGTCCGCCTCTCCGTGTCCAGGCCGGCCCCGCGGACCGGTCCGTTCACGGTAGCCCGCCGGGCCGCACGGTTTCCGTGACTTTCCGACGCGCCTGCACCCACGCGGCCGCAGCGAAACACCGGGATTCCCCGAGGCCGGCGAGAGGGCCGGAGAAGCCCCTTCGGGGGCTCGGGTGTTCGACTAGGGTGAGTCGCCTTCGCAGTCGGCAAGGGGGGACTCGATGGCTTCGTCGGTCGGCGGCTGGCAGTCGCGGGTGCGCGAGCTCTACTGGGAAGGCGTGGAGGCCCGCGCGCAGGCTCAGCGAGCCGACGGCGCGGAGAGCCGTCGCCTCGTTCTGCGGTCGCTGGACCTGCACGACCGGGCGGCGGGGATCCTGCGCGCGGAGCTGGACGTCCGCCCGGACGAACCGCGGCTCAACGAACAGCTCGCGTCGCTGCTGTACTCCCTCGGGTCCTCGCAGACCGGCGCGGACCTGATCGACGAGGCCCTGTCGTCGCTCGACGAGAGCGAGAGCCGCTACAAGCGATCCGGGCTCACACCGCCGGCTCTGGCGGCCAGGATCGGCGATGTCCGTGCCCGCCGGGCCGTGGCCCACTCCGTCGCCGGGCACGCGGTTTCCGCGCTCACCGACGCCGACGGGGCCGTGGAGGCATATGCGGGGGCCGGGTTGCAGGCCGCGGGGCCGCCCCTCTCACTGGACTTCGCCCGGGTTCTCAGCCTGGTCGCGGTCGTCCAGGCGCGGCACGGTGACCCGGACCAGGCCCTGTACTGCGCCGGACAGGCCCTGAGCCGGTACAGGGACGCGATCGACACCGTGATCGCCGACCCCGGCGCGCACGTCGGGTACGCCGTCGACATGGCCGCGGAGGTCGCCTCCCGGATCGAAGCCGCCCATGCCGACTGGGACCAGGCCCTGGCCGTGGACGACTTCAAGCTGAGCATCGCCGAGCAGGGCTGGGGCGACCTCGCGGGCGCGCTGGCCCGCACCGGCGTGCACCTGCGCGCCGCGGGCCGCCCGGCCGAGGCGGAGCCGCTGCTCGCCCGGGCGGCCTCCCTCGACCCGGCCGCCGTGCCGGCCGAGGAGCGCGTTCTGGACGACGGGGCGCCGGTCACGCTCGGCGAGGCGGTGCTGCAAGCCGGGGCGGACCTGGGCGAGCCCGTGGATGCCCTGCACCGTGCTCTCGCCTCCGGCGAGTCCGCCTCGGTGACCGGCCGGTTGCCGTACCCGGAGGCAGCCCCGCCGTATGCCCGACGCCTGGGCCGACTGGCAGCGGAGCTGCGGGAGTCGGAGGGCGACCCGGATGTCGCCTGGCGGCTCGCGCTGGAGGGCCACCTGTTGTACTCCACCGCCTTTCGGCACCTCGTCGGGGATTCGCGAAACTGGCTGCGGGAGCACGGCGAGGGGTGGGCCCAGACCGGGATCACCGCCCTGCATCTGGCCCTTTCGCGGGGGAGCGAAGCGGCCCACGACGACCTGTGCCGCCCGCTGGCGGCGCTGGCCGGCGGCCTGGAGGAACTGGCGGAGGCCGGCTACCCCGTCGCCGCGGCCGCGGAGCTCGCGCGGATGACAGATGACAGCGGGATGCCGGCGGGATGACCCCCTGGGCCGGACCGTCGC
>NZ_JBHWUU010000093.1:0-36741 GCF_042737375.1 Streptomyces sp. NPDC060000 | reverse complement strand
CCGCATCATCATCCTCGAAGACCAACTCGAAGAAGCCCAGCGCCTCAACGCCGAACACCACCGCACCACAACCCCGCACACAGCCGGCGTCTGACTGCGCCGACGGACAGCTACCGCCCCACGGGTAGCGGGCCGACGCGGTGGCGCTATGGGCCGTCATGCGTGGCCCTCGCCGTAGAAGCGCACGTAGTCGACCGTCATCGTCGCGGGGGACGGCGTCGAGGCGTCGGGAGGGCCGGGCCAGTCGCCTCCGACGGCGACGTTGAGCAGTAGGTGCATGTCCTGTTCGAAGACCCAGTCGCGTGATGCGGGCAGCTTCGACGGAGTCAAGGTGAAGTACGGCTTTCCGTCGACGGACCAGGTGATGCGTCGCGGCTGCTTGTCGACGGCGTACGTGTGGAACGCCTGCGACGCGGCGGCCGGAAGGGTGGTGGAGCCGCCGATCCCGTTTTCATTGAAGTAGGTCGGCCCGTGCGCGGTGCCGTAGACCGTTCGCGGTTCTGTGCCGACCACCTCGCAGATGTCGATCTCACCCTGTTCGGGCCATTCGGCTCCGTTGTTGCCCAGCATCCAGATGGCCGGTAGCAGTCCTGCGCCGATGGGTAGCCTCGCGCGGATCTCCGCGCGTCCGTGGGTGAGCGCGACCTTTCCCTCGGTGGTCAGACGGGCTGACGTCCAGGTGCAGAACTCCTGGGTGTAGCAGGGCAGTTCGGATGCGGCGGGAGCCGGCCGTGCCGAGATCAGGAGATGACCCGCGCCGTCGAGGCTGGAGTTGGCCACGTCGTCCGTGTAGTACTGCAGTTCATTGTTGCCCCAACCCTCGGCATCCCTGTTCCCGGTTTCGGTGTTCCAGGACTTCGCCGACGGGCGGGTGGCCGCCGCTCCGTCGAACTCCGCTCGCCAGAAGGGCTCTTCCCCGGCCGCAGAAGAGCGCGTGTCCTGAGTGGATCCACACCCGCACAACAGTCCGTTCAGCGCCAGCACGAGTGCCAAGAGGGGACGTCGGTTCATCGTGCTGCTCCTGAAAGGCATATGCTCGGCGGCGCGCCGCAAGGTCACGTCGTAGTCGGTGGGCTTCTCGAAATCGCTCTGCGGGCTGCCGACCGTGGCGGCATGGAGGTCGTCTGCCTGAGCGGGGAAGGATTGTCGCGGCCGTCGGTGGCGAGCCTGCGGAAATCCTCCTTCCCTACCTCCGACTGCTTGAGAAAACGCTGGACACTGGGCTGACCTCGGTGTCCGTTGCCTGCCTCTGCTGCCTGTCGAGCATGCAGGGCCTCACCGTCTTGTCGAGCCCGGGCCTGGTCGACCATTCGCGTCACCGCTGCGTTGCCCGCGGCGCGCTGCAGCGCCATAGGCGGAGCCGGTTTCGGTACGTTCGTCCGCCGCAGTTATTCCCGGCTGCTGGTCTCGGCAGACCGCTTTGTTTGTGGGCCCGCATGAGCATTCTCCGTCACGGTGAAGTCCACTCTTTTTACAGTGGCTGCCGCCTCAGCAGCAAGGTCCCGGCAGGCACACACAAGGGCAGAGAAAGCCGCCATGAGCGGCTGTGTGTCACGGCGGCGGTGAACCTGCGTGACCTGCTTGAGGGCACGGTGAGGCACGCGAAGCCCTTGGCTGGTCCCGGGGCGGACTGTCGCGGATATGTCCACCTCGGCTCCACCGCCGCCGCACTCCTCATCTGGCTTCGCTCGTGACCGAAGCGACGGGTTGCAACGGCGGCTCACCTGCCGCCGGGCCTCGGTGGCGTCGCCGGGGCACAGCCAGGGAACGGCGTTGCCCCAACCCATGATGGCCGCTAGGGTCGGTCGGGTGACTGCCGGGTCGGCCATGGGCCATGCACGAGTGAGGTTCCCGGCCTCGGCGTGAGCCCGAGGCGGGCAAGAGGCCCGCCCCCTTCTCCGCGTCTTTGCTCCCGGCGCCCGCCTGCGGCGCCCCTTCCAGCGGATCCAAAAGACTCGGGGACACACCACTGATGTCATACGACCAGCAGTACCCGCACGACTCCGAGCTGTCGGCGACCGCCGTCCAGCTGAACCACACAGCCGTCTACGCCAGGGACCGGCACCTGTCGGCCGAGTTCATCGCGGCGATCCTGGGGCTGAAAGTTGGTGCTCAGTTCGGTCCGTTTCTGCCCGTCGACCTCGGCAACGGCGTGACGCTCGACTACTACGAGAAGACCGGCGAACCGATCCAGTCGCAGCACTACGCGTTCCTCGTGCCCGACGCGCAGTTCCACGCCATGATCGCCCGTCTGGAGGCGGTCGGGGTCACCTACTACGCCGACCCCAGCCACACCCAGCCCGGCCAGATCAACCGTCTTTTCGGCGGTCGCGGCGCGTACTTCGACGACCCGGACGGCCACAACATGGAGATCATGACCCGGCCTTACGTCCGCCCCTGACTGGCCTTCTGACGACGGTCCGCCGGCCGCTCCTCGCCAAGTAGCTCGCCCACCTTCCTGACCCGGGTCGACGCGCCTGGGTCAGCGAGGTGAGCCGCTTGTCGGGGAGGGGGAGCGATATCTGATCGGGGTGTCGGGGTGTGGAGAGGGCTGACGAGCGAGACGGATACCGCTGCGGTGTTCACGCGGCCTGACCTTGCCACCGGCAACCGCCCCTGAAATGGCGCGAGATCAGCGCGGCGACCAACCCACCCCGGTGCGGATCGACCACGGGTCCGTCACCCCCACTCCGACCTGTCGGCCAACCGGCGGTACCACCAGAACTGGGTGCGCCACTGGCGTCGGTGCGCGAACGGGTCCGGCAGAGTGCGGCGCAAGAACACCGCGTCCAGACGCTTCACAAGTCGGCCGAGCTCGGCGCGAGCCCGTTCCGGCAGTCTCTCCATGGCTTCCTCAAGCACGTCGCGTGCGTGTCTGACGTCGTCGAAGGAGCAGCCGGGGCACGAGCAGAAGACCTCCCGCGGGTACAGCGGACGTCTTCCCGGTGGGTGCAGGAACTCGCCATAGCGCCTCAATGCCCGGTCGGTGGAACCCGGGTAAAGGTAGAAGCTGTCGCTCAGGTACTCGACCCGGTGTACAGCCAGGCTCGCCCCATGGGAGAGTCCGTGAATCCGGAACGGCGGGGCCGGCCCCCAGACGCGGGAGATCGGTCGTTCAGCGCGCAGCGCGCGTGGCCGTCTACGCGGCATCGGCCTTTCGACACGTGATCATGGGCGCCATGATGCCAGGCACGGCCGTCCTGCCGCACCCAGATTTCGACCACACTCCTTGAGCAGGGCGAGATCCGTCAGGACATCCCGATCGACCAGGTGCGATACGTCCGAGCACCGACCACACAGGACAGAAGCGGCGCTTGGCGACCGACCTCATCACGCGCGACGAGAACATCCGGTGGCTCTTCCACGCTGACACCAGGACGACTCATACCGAACCCGCGAAGAATCGCCGACTCAGGTCACTACTTCCCCAGTTCCTCTCACCACCGGCCGGGCGGCGGAATGGGAGCCCGTGACGATCAACCTGCGGCTTTTCAGTGCGTCGGCGTTCTCTCCTGTCGCCTCTTGACTACCGTGAAGCTGCCCAACTGCACTTCACCTGCACGCGGACGGCCCATGCCGTCGGAAACGCCGAGTCTGAGCTGGAAGCAGGTCGAGGTCATCGCGAGCGTGGCGGTCGCGAATGTCGCCGTGTGGCGTGCCGGCCGGACCAACGCCGGCTCCGGGGATCCGCGCCTCGGAGCGAGATGCGTTCAGGTTGAGGGCATTGTGTCACCGGGTCGCTACGAGGGTGCGAAGGAGAATCGTCATGACAGGGACTCAGCAGATCTTGTTCATCCAGGGCGGCGGCGCGGGCGCGCACGACGAATGGGACGACAAGCTGGTCGACAGCCTGAGGCGAGCGCTCGGGGACGCGTACGTGGTCCGCTACCCGCGTATGCCCGAGGAGGGCGACCCGAGTTACGCCCGGTGGAGTCCGGCGATCCGGCGTGAGACGGCGAACCTGGCGGACGGCGCGGTGGTGGCTGGCCATTCGGTGGGCGGGACGATGCTCATCCATGCGCTCGCCGAGCAGCCGCCGGAGCGCAGGCTTGCGGCGATCGTGCTGATCGCCGCCCCGTTCATCGGCCGGGGCGGCTGGCCGGGCGACGAGTTCGAGCTGCCCGGCGACCTCGGCGCAAGGCTGCCGCGAAGCGCGCGGGTGCATGTGTTCCACGGACTCGAGGACGAGACCGCCCCACCGTCGCATGCCGACCAATATGCCCGCGTGATCCCGCAGGCGCAGGTACACCGACTGCCCGGGCGCGATCACCAGCTGAACAACGATCTGAGCGAAGTGGCCGAAGCGATCCGCCCCGACAAACCATGAATCCCTCGACCGCGCTCCCGAACGCTGTCCCTGCAACGGAGGACGCAGCCACCCGCACATCGTCACCGTCCACGGCTTCGGCTCCTCGGGGCCCGACGGGCAGAGGCAGAGGCAGAGGCAGACATGCGCCTACCGGTCATGGAGCTCCCTGTCCGGCCGACTCAACGCCGTCCCGAGAACGAGAGACTGTCCAACTGCCTCTGCCCTCAGGTCTGCCCTTGCGTACCTTGCCGCCCCGCCGCCGGTCCGTAGATGCTGGTAGGCCCGCCTGTGAGGAGAGTGCTGGTGCGTGCGCAGGAGAAGTCGACCGACAAGAGCGGCGACCGTGGGAACCATCCACGACCGCTCACGGCGAGGCCGGCCACCCCGGCGGCCGCCCTGCTCGCGCTGCAGCGTACGGCGGGCAACGCGGCGGTGTCCCGCGCCGTCCAGGAGCAGCGTCACGAGCACGACGCGCACTGCGGCCACGGCCCGGCGTCCGTCCAGCGATCGGCGGTGCACCAGGTTCTGCGCTCCCCGGGTCGCCCGCTTGATCCCACGCTGCGCTCCGAGATGGAAGGCCGGTTCGGCGGCGACGACTTCAGCGCGGTACGGGTGCACACCGACGCGGTGGCCCAGCGGTCCGCCACGGAGATCGGGGCGAAGGCCTACACCTCCGGCAGCCATGTGGTCTGGGACGGACAGGACAAGCACACCCTGGCGCACGAGCTGGACCATTTCCGTCAGCAGAGCAGGGGCCCCGTCCCCGGTTCCGACGACGGGTCGGGCCTGCGCATGTCCGACCCCTCCGACTGGGCCGAGCGGCAGGCGGAGGAGACGGCCCGGCGGGTGATGAGCGGTGCGGCTCCGGTCCAGCGTGCCGTGGGCGCCTCGGACGGCTCGACCGCACCGGCCGGCCACACGGTGCAGCGCAAGGGGCACGAGGAGCTGAAGGGACAGATCGCCTCCTCCGAACCGACGCCCCGCACGCTCGCCTCCTACTTCACGAAGAAGCCCGCCCCGGAGAACCCGGTGACGGCACCCGTGACACGGGCCGTCGCGGCGTACGACAGTTCCACCGTCCGCGACCCGCATACGTGTATGGAGCAGCTGAACGAGATCCTGATGGACGCGATGACCCGGACGGAGGGCGCAAAGGATGCGGACGTCGCCTACCTGAACGAGGTGATCCGGGTCGTCCGCACCGAGATGGCCGTCTTGGGAGCCCAGGTCGCCCGTGACTCGCAACTACCGCCGGGAGCGGGGCTTCCGTACAAGGACATGACCGACCAGGGCACGCTCTGGAAGGACGCGGAGTTCGCCCAGGGCACGGTCAACTTCGGCATGGAAGGCTTCAGTTACGTCCGGGAGATGTCCGAGCTGAACCGGCACGACCTGGGGCAGGAGATCGGTGGCCGCGGCGAGGACGCGTGGGTGGGTGACGTGCGGAGCAAGCTGGAGAACCAGCTCCGCGCGAGCGTGGTCGCTCACTACACCGCCAAGGCGCGGGCCGAGGCCATGATGGGGGCCGACAAGAGCCTCAAGTCGAAGACGGCGCTCGACCGGGAGAACCCCAGCGACCGGCACAACACGATGAACGTGGACGAACTGGTTCTGGCCAACCACGGGTTCGTCTTCTTCTACATCGAGCACGCGGGGAAGTCGGGCCGTAAGTCGCGCTTCGGCGCCGGCAAGGAGGGCGAGGGCGCGGGGCAGGCCCGCATCGAGCTCGGCATCAAGGAGTCCGGACTGCTCAGCCAGGGCTGGATCATGCTCAGCGACTTCATCCAGCGCGACTACCCCAAGCTCATGGCACATCCGGACCGGCCCGCGGAGACGGTGCACGGGAAGTCGGGCGCGGGCTCGGAAGGCCTGGCGAACGTCCGCGAGTTCCAGCAGGGGCAGCCCTCGGACGACGAGATGATGGATTCGGTCACGGCCTTCGGCCACATCCAGGACGCCGAACAGCGCCAGGCGCACGCATTCGCACGGCGGAGCGCGTACTCGGACAAGGGCAACCAGATGGTCTATGGCCCGGAGAAGATCATCAAACGGCCCGAACTGCTCCACAAGAACATCCTCGCCGGCTCCGACATCATCCCCGGTCTGGTCGAGCGGGCAGTGGTCGAGATCATGCGGTTCGAGGAGTCCAACCCCCGGCTGGCGAACAGGCTCAAGGCCATGAGCGGTGCCGATCTGATGGACTACCTGTTCCGGGATCTGCTGCGGCCCCAGGCGATGATCCCGGACTCCGTGGACCTGTCCGCGGCGGACATCACCTTCACGGACGGCGCCTGACACTCGCCGGACAGAGAGCGGACAACCGGAGCTGGGGAGACCGCCGTGTTGTGTCGACACAACGGAGCTTCATGCCCGCCCGGTGTCCGTGCGGCGGGCCGCCGCGGCGCCGGACCGGACAAGGCACCGGGCGGTGGTCGGCGCCCCGCAGGACCTGACGCTGCCGTTGTCCCGTGCCGGCTGGTCAAGCGAGGTGAGGGCCTACGCCCGGGCGGCCAGGCGGTACCAGACACCGACGGGACGGCTGTACGGCCCTCGGTCGGTCCCCCGTACGTGAGTTCAAGGGGGGCCTGACAGGGGGCCCGCCCGCCCGTCATGTTCAAGGGTCTGGCCGGCGCAGGGACCGGCCCGCATCCTGCATCCTCAGGCAAGGTTCTCGCTGACCGCGTCGAGTAGCGGCTCACTCGATGGCCGAGCGCCGTACGCTCCGGCGGCGGACCCTGCAGTGACCGGGACCGTCGCCTCGGATCAGCGGACCCGTGGTTGCGAGGTACGCGCGGTTCTGGGTGAGCCGTACGTCTTGCGGCTGCGCTCGTCGGCTACTGGTGGTGGTGGCGCGTGGCCTGCCGTGGTGGCAGGGTCAGTGTGATTTGGCGGACGAGTTGCTGGAAGCATGCGAGGGACGCGAGGGCGGGCAGGGAAGCTCCGGCGATACCGATGAACGTCTTGTCTGCCTGAGCTACGCACAGCAGCATCGCGACAGAGGAGAAGAGCAGAACGATGCACCATGAATGCACGGCTCGGCGCTGATGCAGGGCAGCTCGGAGGATGGAGAGAGAGGCCACCATCCAGGGCCCGTACACGAGTAGAGGCCACGACGGGATCGTGCCGCCCCCGGTTCCGGACGTGATGTTCTGCAGAGGCCTGTAGGCCACCACGCCACCGAAGACGCTGACCATGGCCACGATGACGGCAACGAGTGCCACGATGACGAAGCTGCCGGTCTGCAACCACTTGAGTCGGAGTTTTCGGACTTGGGTCTTACGGTGCCCGGCAGAAGAGCGCCGGGTGGGCGGCAACTGAGCGGTGATCTGCGCCAGGCTCTCCATCGGGTCGATGTAGTCGACTCCGGCTGGGGGCTCGTTGCGAGGTGGCGGCACCCTGGCCGTCTGCTCCGCCGGAACAGCCTCCTGCATGAGATAGGCAAGTTCCTCGACCGGGTCCCAGCCCGCGTCGGGTGTACTCAGCGGAACCCCTGAGTGCACGCTGTCGGCAGACCCACCGTTCCAGCCGGTGCCCGGACCGTAGGAGTACGCGTCGGAGTACCACTCACGCCGCGCAAAGGAAGGATCCACATAGTCATGATTCATGGAAGTACGTCCCCGCCGCGCGCTGCGCGTGACGGCTGGAGTCTTCCTGGCCGTTCCACCGCGAGTCGAGATCCTCCTGGATGGCCTCCAGTAGCGCGAGGAACTCGCGGAGCAGTGGCTCGGTGACCTGGTGTCCGGCCCGCGTGTCGTCCCCGACCGGCGTGTTCTGTACCGCGAGGGCCGAGTATGCCGCACCGGGCGGGAAAGTGTATTTTCCCACCGTCAGATCACGGATCGCAGGCAGATTATCCGTCCTCGTGTTGCGTCGAGGCAGGCCATGTGGCCTTGCTTTCGTCATATCCCGCTAACGCCGCTCTGCTCCTCCAGATGCGCGGCAAATGAGTGACCCTGGCGTGGGTGAAAACGTGAGAAGAGCGTTTATTGATCAATGTCCTACGTATCTCACTCCGCACTTTATTAGTCGAGCAGTTATTCTTCTCGAGTCTACCTGGGAAGTAAATAGGATTCGTCACCGGTATAAGGGAATGAGTAATCCTGGCGGACCTCTTGGACGGGACACGACAGCATACGTGTCGGTGGCAGCCTGCAGGCCGATGATCAGCCGGATGCCGGATGCCGGATGCCGGATGCCGGATACGGGATGCTGGATGCGGACGTGCCGACTCGTGGCGCAGGCGAGGCCGTGGGGCTCGATTTCGTGAGGCTGGTCGCGCCGCGGCGAGCAGGTGCGGTACTACTTCACGATGACTTCAAGGGGCCGCCGACACGCCAGGGGGATGGCGGAACCAAAAGGGTCGGGATGGGTGGACACGCGGATTCCTGAATTCCGTGAAGCAGGCAGGAAGCCATGCAGGAAACGATGCAGGGCGGAGTGGCTGTTCCCCCTCCGTTGCCTTCTCCGTGATTCTGGACAGGTCACGGGCCACTGGGGTGCGGGAGGATGCATGGCACGGGCATGGGAAAGGCCCGTCGGAACGTTCCGACGGGCCTCCGGTGCTGCGTGGGCTCAGTAGGCCGGGGCCAGCTTGGGATTGGGACCGTACTGGTTGGGCTCCTGCTTGCCCTCGCTGGCGAGGAACACGATCAGGATGATCGTGCCGACCAGTGGGATGAGGGCGATGAATATCCACCCGCCGGACCTGCCGGTGTCGTGCAGACGCCGGACCGCGACCCCCAGCGCGGGCAGCAGAACGGCGAGGGTGTAAACGATGCCCAGGATGCTCGAACCGATCGCGGCGTCGATGATCGCCAGCACGATGCTGATGATGACGTTGATCAGGGTGAACATCCAGTATTCCTGCCGACGGGCGCGTCCGCTGAACACCGCGTACTTCTTCAGTACGTCTACGTACCAGTGCATAACTCTTGTCCCCCCAGGGATGTCGTGTGCGTGTCACCATCAGATCAGGCCAAGTGGAGGGAATCCATGCCTTTGTCATGCGCGAGGCATCCTGTTATGCAGCCGCAGCCCTACGGTGACCAGGCAGGACGCGTCCGGGCGGCACCCGCTGAGGAACCGCCCGTTCCGTCGGGGTTGGCCAGTTGCAGCCGGTGCCCTGGGCGACCTTGATCTCGCACAGCCCTCCGCGCGCGGTTCCGGCCCCGGTCACCACCAGTCGGCCCGGGGTGGATCCCGCCACCCGGTGCGTCTTCGGCAGGCCGCGGAATGTCAGACCACCGCGGACGAGCGGGGCTCTACCTCCGGAGGTCGTGCGCGGTGAACTGCTGTGCGTGCGCGCCCAGTTCGGTGGGGATCTCGTCGGCCGCCTCCGTGGTGGCCTTGTGGAAGATGCGGGCGCTGCCGCCGCCGGCATTCATCACGATCGCGCCGAGCCCTGTTCGCTTGCTCCCGGACGTCTTCGGCGATGTGGTCGAACGGGTATCGCCAGATGACCAGTTCTCCAGGGGTGAAGGGCCGGCGTGAAGGGCCGACGTGATGGGCGCAAGGGGCGGCACGAACCAGGCCAGGATCCGCCGGGACGTGTCCCCCTCGCCGCGTAGACACGGTCGGAGAGTGGGTGGGGGCATTTGGTGCGAGGAGTGCACCGGGTATTCGACCACCGGTCGCCCGCCGTGGACCAGTCCCTTGGCCGCCGTGTTCAGGTTGTGTTCAGGTCCCGAGGGGCCTCGGGCAACTCGAGTACCAGAAGCGCCAAAACTCTGGCAAAGGGGTCTGGGGTGGTGGCCGGGCGCCATGTCATCGTGCCTGGCATGTCGACTGATCACCTCACTCACAACCGGCCTCCTGGCCACACCCGTCACACGGCGAGCAAGGTGCCGGAGGTGACCGTCTACTTCTGGATCATCAAGGTGCTGACGACCGGCATGGGCGAGACAGCCTCCGACTTCCTGGCCCGCCTGCTCGGCCCGATCCCCGCTGTCGGTCTCGGCGGCGTCGCTCTGGTTGCCGCACTGGCGGTGCAGTTCGCCGCCCGTCGGTACGTGGCCTGGATCTACTGGACGGCGATCGTCATGGTCAGTGTGTTCGGCACGATGGCCGCGGACGTGCTGCACGTGGGCCTCGGGGTGCCGTACATGCTCTCGACCCCGTTCTTCATGGCCGTACTGGCTGCCGTCTTCGTCCTCTGGTACCGGAGCGAGGACACCCTGTCCATCCACAGCATCCACACCCGGCGCCGCGAGACCTTCTACTGGGCCGCCGTACTGGCCGCCTTCGCGCTGGGCACCGCAGCGGGCGACCTCACCGCCACGATCGGCCTCGGCTATCTGGGATCCGCCGTTCTGTACGCCGCCGCGATCGCGGTTCCGGCCGTCGCTCACCGCTGGGGCAGCCTGAACGCGGTGGCGGCGTTCTGGGCCGCGTACGTCATCACCCGCCCGCTCGGTGCCTCCGTCGCCGACTGGATGGCTGTCGGCCACGATCGGGGTGGCCTCGACCTGGGCCTGGGTCCCGTCACGCTGTCCTGGACGCTGGCCATCCTTGGCTTCGTGGGCTATCTCGCCTTTTCTCGCAAGGACGTCCGGCACGATGTCACGCCGTGACATGCCGGTACCGCCGAGCGGGGCCGCAGTTACCCGGCAGGCAGGCTGACCACGAACCGTGCCCCGGGTGTGTGTCCGGAGTCGTACGTCACCTCGCCGCCGCCGCCGCCGCCGACGACGACGGAGCGGGCGAGGCGTCGCGCCAGAGGCGGCCCAGGCCCGCCCCGGGGTGCCCGTCCCCGGGATCGGCACGTTGACCGGGCTCGAAAAGCCTCGTTGCGAACGGGAACGTACGCCGGGGCCCGTCGTCGATGACGTCGACGCGTACGCCGTCGGGTGTGCGGTATGCCCGGACAGCGACCGTGGTGCGGGCGTAGCGGCGGGCGTTGACGAGGAGTGGGCTGACGATGCGTTCCAGGAGGGCGGATGGGACTCCGCCTCCAGGTTCGGGTCGTCGGTGGTGGCCGTCAACTGGCCTCTCACATCAAGGACTTCGCGAGGCCTTGCAGCGTGGACAGGTCCTCGGCGGTGCCCGGAGCGGTGAGTGTGCCGCCCCGGGCGTCGTCCAGGAGGGTGTCGCAGATGCGCATGGACTGGGCGGCTTCCGCGATTGCCTTGTGGGTGGTGCGAGTCTGGTCGTCGGTGCGGGGGCGGGTATGCCATCACGCGAGTTCGGCGATGATCCGGCTCAGGGGTGTCCGTAGTCCGGGCAGGGGCTCCTCCTGGTGCCGTTTCGGAATGGCGGCCGCACGGGCAGGTCAGCGGTCTTGGGACAGTTCCAGGAGCTCGGCGAAGGTGCCGCCGGCGTGGACCAGATCCTCGTAGGTTCCCTGCTCGGTGATCCGACCGTGCTCCATCACGATGATGTGGTCCGCGATCTTGGTGTTCTCCAGGCGGTGGGTGACCACGATGGTGATGCGGTCGGCGGCGATGGCCTTGATCTGTTCGAAGACGGCGTGCTCACCGCGGGGATCCATCTGCGAGGTGGGCTCGTCGAGGATCAGCAGGCTGGGCTTGCGGTACAGGGCCCTGGCGCCGGCGACGCGCTGCCACTGGCCGCCGGAGAATTCCGATCCGCCGAAGATGTCACGGGCGAGGAGTGTGTCCAGGCCGGTGGGAAGGTCCTCGATGGCTTCGCGGAGCCCGACGGCGTCAACGGCGTCCCAGACAGGTCCGTCGTCGCGGGTGCGGGGCTGGCCGAGGGTGATGTTCTCCCGGACGCGTAGGGGCCACTGGGCGAAGATCTGCGGCACGAGACCGGTGTTCGCCCACACGGCGGCGGGGTCGACCTCGGCGAGGTCCGTGCCGTTCCAGGTGACCTTGCCCTTGTCCGGCAGGTAGATGCCGGTGAGCAGGCGGGTCAGGGTCGACTTGCCGGAGCCGTTCGCTCCGACGATCGCGAGGATCTCGCCGCGCCGCAGCTCGAGGGACACGCCGTCGACGGCGGCCTTGTCCTTGCCCGGATACCGGTACACGGCTTCCTCGACCGCGATTCCCTCGATCGGGGCGGTCACGGTGCGGGGTCCGCGCTGGGGAGCGCGGGCCGTGGCGTCGTCGAGGAAGGACTGCATGTCGCCGAGGTAGAGGCTGGTGTGGAAGACGGCGGCTCCGTTGATGACGACCTGCGACAGGGCGGCAAGCGTCGTCTGCACGGCGACGACAGCGGTGGCGGCGACCGCGAGTGCGATCCGGCCGGTTACGGCGAGCCAGGCCAGCGCTCCCCATGCGGCGACGAGGAAGAAGCCGCCGGCCAAGGAGGAGAGGAGTGAGATCCTAAGGGTCCGCGGCGCGGCGGCCAGCGTACGGCGGTCACAGCGGTCGGACAGTGCGCGGTACCAGTAGCTCAGGTAGTCGGTCATCGAGTTGGCGCGGACCTCGTCGCCGTACTTCGAGGTGGTGGCCCACCAGCGCATCATGCCGCGCACGTTGCGGTCGGCCACGTTGGCGTAGTGGGTGTCGTAGTCCACCCTGGCGGTGAGGACGGCACCGATGCCGGCCGGGAGCACGGCGAGCAGGAGCAGCGGCAGCATCAGCACGTTCAGCACCGACAGTACGCCGCCGGCGGTGATCATACGGATCAGTGCGGACATGAACCGCTGGGCGTCGCTGATCATCACGTGCGTACGGATCACGCCCATCTCGGCGGCTTCCTGCCGGTCCGAGAAGCCGTCTTCGGCATAGGCCGCGGCTTCGACCCGGCACACCGCTTCGACCAGCGCGGTGTCCGTCTCCGTGGTCAGCAGGGGAGTGATCCGCCGCTCGGCGTAGGCGGCCACGGAGCCTGCTCCGCGGCCGAGCGCTGCGGCCAGAGCCACCACCGTCAGTGAGGGCAGGGCATCGCCCAGCCGGTCGGCGACGGCATTCTCCGAGAGGAGTGGTTCCATGGCGCGGGCCGTCGCGGTCAGCAGGACGGCTGCCGAGGCGCCGATGACCACCTGGCAGCCGAGCAGGAGTTGCACCGCGCGCCGGTCAGTCCGCCACGACAGCTGGGCGATCCTGCGCAGGACCTTCGGAATCTGGGCGCACATCCGCCGAAAGGAGACCTCGGCGAGGGGGTTGACGGAGTACTGCCTGCTGTAGGTGATCTCCGCCGGTGGTGGTGGCGGCACAACGTCCTGTTGCTCGCGGGCATCGGATGAGGTCATCGTGGCTCCCCGTTGTCGGTCGCGGCTGGGTCACGAGGCTCAACGACACCGCCGGAACTTCGAACACCTGTGTTTCGGACGGACTGAGAACCCTGCGATAGAGCGCGCGGCGGAGCTTGTGCGATGCACCGACCCTTGCCGCACCAGGGGCCGGGTGCTGAACAGGGGTGGCCAAAACGCCGAGGGTGCCCGCGGTTTTGGCGGGTGGGCTTTCAGGGAGGGGGCTTCGGGTCTCGAGGATCGGAACGCCTCCGCCGGACCCAAGGCGTTCGTGCTCGAGAGCGCAGGTGTGGACGTCGTCTCGGACGGCATCGGTCGTCCTGGCGGGCGTGCGGCGGCAGGTGCTGCATGGGCGCGGACCGGGGTGTGTGGCCGGCCTGCTCGACCGGTCGGCGGCAGGTCGCCCACACCGTGTCCTTGCGCTCGACACCCGACACCAGTCCGAGCGGTAGGCGAGGTTGGCTGGGGCTGGGGCTGGGGCTGGGAGCTCAACTCGCCTGTTCCGGACTGCGGTTCAGGCTATGATCTGGTCGAGACATCGCCTGCCGACGGGCAGGGTCTGCGCTACGGCCTGCGGCCCGCGCACGACCTTCGGGAGCTCTGCGCAACCGCGGATGTCGACGCGGCGACTGTACCTGTTGCCAGGCAGCGTGCAACGCCGCTCCGGTGGGCAAGCCCGCGACCGTCGCCGACCTCACGCCGTCGAACAGCCCCCACCACCGACCTCGTCGACCGTGTCGTCATCTATAGGCGATGCGGCGCCGTTTCTTATGCGGTGCCGGGACTGTCGAGGAAGCGAAGCAGTACGGCGGCCTCGGCACGGAGCCGCGCGGCTCGGTCAGCGTGCGCGGGTGCTGTCAACTGCGCCGCGGCATCCAGTCGTTCGGCGACCTCGGCACGCACGACATCCGCCACACTGCGCTCGCTCAGCTCACACCGCTCTGCTTCGGTGACGCCGACCCCGACCGGCGAATACTCCAGGGCCGAATCCCGGAGTTCAGTTTCGTCCACGGGCACCGCCTCAGCGTTGTCCAGCGCGGCAAGTGTTGTGCGAAGGGCGCTCACCGCGGCCTTGTCACGGGCGCGCATTGCTTCGGGCAGTGCTTGACGCATACGAAGACGTAGAGACATACCGGTGACCCTATGGCGGCGCCCGTGGGCCGACAACGCCATATATGTGCGGCACCAGACGTACCAGACGTACCGTCGACTGCGGCGCTCGACAAGATCGCGAACTGGGACTTGAGCACGACGAGCGGCAGGCTGTTCCGCCGGGAGGGACGATGACGCGCGGCGGTGGGGATGCTTCGTGCTCAGGAGGGAACCGGCCCGGAGACCTTGTGGAAGCCGTGGAAGTGCCGGGTTCGTTCGCCGGCGGCGAGAAAGGGGCGAACAGGTCACGGAACCTGCAGCCGCTACGCCCCCGGCGACCACCGACGGTACGGCGCAGGTACGCACGTCGGGTCCGCTGAGCCTCGCTCGTCCTCGACGTGGACGATGTGAGGTTCGGTGCCATCCCGATGGCGCTCGGAACGTCCGGACAACCGTACCGCGCTGGATCTCGGCAAACTCATCTGAAACATTTTCAGCGGTCCACCGCGTCTGTGAGATGTAGGCCAACGGAAAGGCGCCGAGGGGTGGGAATGAGAAGGTCCCGGACATGGTCCCGGACAGATGAGTTCATGGAGTTCGCCACAGGACGCGCGGGGCATCTGCACCGCTCCGCGTGCCTGCTCACCAGCGGAGACACCCACCTCGCCGAGGACCTGGTGCAGGAGACGCTCAGTCGGATGTACACCCTGTGGGGCCGTATGTCCCGGATCGACAATCCTGCGGCGTACGCCCAGACCGTTCTCGTCCGCACCTTCCTGACCCATCGGCGCAGGTACTCCGCCGCTGAGCGTCCCCTGGCGAACCTGCCGGACGCCCCGGTCTCCCGGGCTTCGGACGACCCGGCTCTGAGACTCGCGCTGCTACAGGCCCTGCGGGAGGTGCCGCCCAAGGACCGGGCGGTGGTGGTGCTGCGGTACTGGGAGGACCGCAGTGTGGAGGAGACGGCGGACATGCTGAACGTCAGCTCCGCGGCCGTACGCACCCGCTCGACCCGGGCGCTGGCGAAGCTCCGCGAACGGCTCGGGGGCAGCCTGGCCGAGTTGATCACCCCGGCCTGACCTCCGCCGTTCGTTCTTCCTCCGCTTCGAACAGGCGGGCCGACGAGAGCCCGTCCCGTTCATAGATCCGCTCTCCCGTCCGCACCAACACTAAAACTGGTGGTTCCGCATGCCCTTTGAAGACGAGCTCGGGAGGGTGCTCCGCGACACGGCGGGCACCTTCACCACCGACCGGCGTTCCCTCGCGGAAGGCAGCCTCGTGCGCGGCCGGCGCCGGCTGGCCCGCCGTCGTGTCTCCGCTGTCGCCGGAAGCGCGCTGGCAGTCGTCCTCGTCGCCACGGCCGGTGTCCGCCTGGGCGGTGAGCATGACGGTGGCGGCAAGGCCCGCGGCCTTGCCACGACCCCGCGACCGGCGGGTGACTACGGCCACTTCACGGTCACCGCCAAGGACATGGAGAACATCCTCCAGAACGGCATGAGCGTCGCCGGGATCGCCGTCGTGCGCCCGACGGTGCAGGGAGCAGGCAGCTCCGAGGCGTCCCGGCCCGCGACCGCCTCCTTGGAGTTCGGGGACGGCTTCGGCGCGGCGAAGGTCACGCTGTCGGTGCGCCGCGTCGACCCGGCCGAGCAGGCCACGAAGAAGCTGATCACCTGTCCGCCCGCACAGGGTTCCCCGTACGAGGAGTGCGCGACACAGCCCGACAACCGCGCCGTGAAGGGATACACCGAGGCGGGCAAAGCGGGTGGGGTCAGGAAGTGGGCGGTCACGATGCTCTCGTCCAAGGGCTACCTCATCGAGGTCGCCACCAACAACGTGTCGGCCGCCAAGAACGCCGAGGCAGAGCCGGTGACCCGCAATCCACGTATGAACCCGGGCAAGCTCCGCTACCTGGCGATGTTCGTCGACGGCTCCTTCGCCGACGACGGGGAGCCCAACGCGTTCGGTACGGTCCAGCCGGGCTCCGAGGCCGAGCCGGGCGACATCCTGCCCGTGTTGAAGGATCTGCTGCCCGAACGCCTCCACATCTACTCGGAGGGTGGCTCCGGAGCCGACGCTCATGTCGTGGTGTACGACGGGAAGAGCGGGAAGCGGACCTATGTCGAGGCCACACGGATCGCCGGCGACAAGGAGTCGTGGAACGAGACCCTGGCCGACGGCACCAAGGTGGGCACCCGGCAACTGCCGGGGCAGCAGCCGGGAGTTGTGCAACTGCGGGTCGACGCACTCCGGGTGAACGGTCTCTGGATGTCCGTCTCCGCCTACAACGCAACGAGTCCGGCTTCCAAGAAGAGCGGCACTGCCCCGTTGGTCACCGCCGAAGAACTCAAGGCCATCGCCACCAGCCGAACCTGGCTCCTCGCCCGCTAGGGTTCGCCTGCAATCGCTGATCGGGCTTCTCGGGACGGGGTGCGCGATGCCGCCCCCGCGCGGGCGGGCGCGGAAGCCGCGGGAACTGCGGGCCTCGAGATGGGCGCCGAAGTCGCGGTTGCGCAGCGCGGCCGGCCGTGTGCGGTTCGCGTGGGGCGAGCCTCGGCTCGGCTCAACGGGGACCGCGCCATTCGACCAGCAGGAGGGACGCGTCGTCCGTCGTGACGCCGCCCCGGGCCAGCTTGAGCGCGTGGGACAGGGACCGGGCCACGGCCGGTACCTCCTGTGCCGTACGTTCGACGTGCTCCACCCAGCGGATGAGCTGTTCCTCGCCGAACTCCGCGCCGCCGGCCGCGCGCTCCTCGACCAGTCCGTCCGTGAAGCACATGATCCGGTCCCCGCGGTCGAGGCTGAATTCGCTGATCACAGGCTCGTGACCGCCGAAGCCGACGGGGAGCGTCGTCGGGCCGCGGAGCCGCCGCACGACGCGGTGCCCGCGGATCAGCAGCGGAGCCGGATGGCCCGCGTTGACCCACTGGAGGCGGCCCGTCGCCGTGTCGAGGCGCATCATCTGAGCGGTCACGAAGTGGTCGGGGCCGAACAGCTCGGCGATGGCCCGGTCCATGAACGCGTAGATCTCCGACAGCCCGACGCTGCTCCGACGGGCATGCCGGTACGCGCCGATGGCCACTGTGGCCATCGTGGCGGAGTCCAGGCCGTGGCCCATCGCGTCGACCATGGCCACGTGCAGCAGATCGCCGTTGAGGGCGTAGTCGAAGCTGTCGCCGGCCACGTCGTAGGCGGGCTCCAGCGCTCCGGCCAGGCTGATCCGGGGCGTGGACATCGCCAGCGGCGGCAGCAGCGACCACTCGATCTCCGCCGCCACACTCATCGGTTCGCTGCGCCGGGCCCGGAAGAAGAGATCGGTGTACCCGTGCTTCGCCGTCAGCATGTCGGCCACCAGAGCGGCGATCCGGCGCAGCAGCCGCCGGTCGTCCTCCACCACCTCGTCCAGGGTGACGGCCATGATGCCCACCTGGTCTCCGCCGTCCTGGAGGGGCAGGTAGAGGCGGACACTGTCCGTCCGCGGCACTTCGATGCGATGCGCGGCCTGGAAGGCACGGCCGGCGTCGGAGCCCTCGATCGGCTGCGGATCGCCGGCCGCGAGCCCGTCGAGCGGCAGGGGCACCAGCCACACCTGGCCGTAGTCCTGCAGAAAGACCGAGGTCTCCCGGCCGCCGAGCCTGCCCACCACCTGCGCGACGAGCAGACCGAGGAGATGGGGCGGCACGTCGTGACCCTGGTCCAGCAGAGTGCCCAGGAGTTCCTCGCCGAATCCTTCTGGCCGACTCGTCCCACGGCGGCCGTGCGGTCCCGGAGCGCGGCGTCGCCCAGGACGGATGCGCCGGTGGATCCTCAGGAAGCGGTGCACACGAACTCCCGACAAAGCCACCCGGCCGATTCAGCGTGGCAACGGCCTCTGCCGCCCATCCCACGGAATCTCTCACGACGACCAGCGAGGGGATCGGCGGTTCACCTCACACGGCCGTCACCCGCTTCGGACGCCTCTCCCTCCTCCTCGTCGGGAAGGTGGACGTCGTCGACGGCGATGTTGACCTCGACGACCTCCAGGCCTGTCATCCGCTCCACCGCGCCGATGACGTTGGAGCGCGCGTCACCAGTCACGTCGACGATGGAGGCGCCGTACTCGACGACGATGTTCAGGTCGACGGCGGCCTGGCGCTCGCCGACCTCGACCTTCACTCCTCGCGTGACGCCGCCACCGCTGCCTCCACCAGGCACGCGTTCCCGCATCGCGCCGAAAGCGCGGGCCATCCCTCCGCCGAGATTGTGGATGCCCGGCACCTCACGGGCGGCCATGCCCGCGATCTTGGCCACTACGCCGTCCGCGACGGTGGTCTTCCCCCGGGTCTCCGCCGGAGCCCCGGATCCGGTACGGCCCTTCAGTGTGCTCACACCGGCGTCGGGCCGACCGGCCGAGCCGACGCTGGTAGTGGTGTCCGTCATGGCGATCGCCTCAGTCCTGTCCGATGTGCTGTGTCCAGACCCCGGGTACCCGATCCTCACGAGCCGCGAACGGGATCGGCAACATCGAACGGCGGGCCTTCCTCCACGGAGATGCCCCGGTCCGACATCGGCCGTGGTGCCGGAGGCGGCGCAAGGTCTGCGTCCCGGAGGCAACGCGAGGTTTGCGGAGCAGCAGGGACCTGAACCGAGGTGCCGGAACGGGCCGCCGTCATGAAACCGCCTCTTCTCGGCCCTGGGGGAGTAGGTTGGAGGTCGAGGATCCTTCAAACACCGGCGCTCAGGCCGGTCTCGTCCTCCTGGTTCGACCACACCGGGTGCTTCGCGCTCGAGGCAGGTTCCGCATTATGGCCGCCGAAGCCGCTCACTCGTTCGACCGTGCCTCAGCCGCGCCGGGAGTGTCGTCGTACCCGGCAGTCGCCCGGCCCACCGCAGACGCGCTCCGCTGGTTCCTCGCCTGAGGCGAAGACGACAGCACTCCCACGGGGCGTGAAGACAGCGGCTCGCGCAGGCAGCCCACCGTGTACGGCAGGAGCAGCTGACCGCACGCTGCCCATATCCGTCGCCCCCGCAGCCCCTGCCCTGCCGCGCTCTTCCCGGAGCGGTTCACCCCTACCGAGGCCAAGGAGCCCGGCATGTCGCTCACCTTTCCCACCACCCTGGCGGGGCCGACGCCGAACGCCCCCGCGCCGCCCCGGGGTTACGACAGCACCTCCCCCTTCCCACCCGACGGGCCGGCCCCCGAGCGAAACAGCCGGCACGGCTTCCACCGTGCCGACCCGCCTGTGCCCGGCACGGTGTCGACCGCGGCCAGATCGATCTCTGCGTCACCGTCGTCCGCCTCCTCGAACGGCTCGGTGGGGTGCACGACGTGCGCCGGCCCGCTCCGGCCCGGATCGCCGTCCGCCGGGCCCGAACCCGCGCGCCCGATCACCGACCACTGATCACCGGCCGCCGCACGGCAGCCGACAGGAGCAGACATGACCACCGCATTGCAGCCCCCGCCTCCCTCCCATCCCCTCCTCCGGTTGAGCCTGGCGCCCCGCGGCGCCATGCCACGCCCCATCGACGGCGCCTGGTGGCCCCGCTCCTACGACCTGCTTGCCGAGCTTCCCGGCCTTCTGGGCGGACTGCCGCCCGAGTGGGGCCACATCACGAGCGTCACCGTCAACGGGTCGAAGTGGTCCGCGACGCCCGGCCGAACACTCGTCTCCAACCAGGTCGTACGACTGTGCAGAACGGCGACGGCATCCGCCCCGAACACCGTCGTCCTGCTCGCGCCCGGCCAGGGACGGTGGGATCTGCTCGTCGTCGCCCCGGACAGCACCGAGCAGGACGCGCAGCCGTTCATGGCTGCTGCGGCGGCCGGTCACTCCTGACCTCGAACGGTGGACGGACCGGTCGACGAATTTCACTGTCCGAGTCGTCCGCTCTGAGGGGCCCGCCGTGGGCACGGCGTCCTGGCTCGGCCAGGCCGACCTGCCGACGTACGGTCTCATGCTCGTTGCCGGTGAACTGCTGTCCCGCAGCTGCGGGACCAGCCGACGGCCAGGGTGAATCGGACGGAAGCGACGACCGCCCAGCGGGCCGGGGCTGCTCAGGACGGTCGGGCCGGCGGTGATGCGGTGCATCGAGGTCTCTCCGACCGACCGTCGGCCAGTGCGCATGGTTGACGCGGATCCGGTACGGCGTTCGGGCCCTACGCCCGTTGCCCCGGTGTCTCGGATCGCCGGCCATGCGCACAGCGCGGCCAGCGGCGGCTCGACACAGAGCGCCATCGCTGCGGCCATGACGAGGTCGCCCTCGGGAACGGCCGAGGAGCTCAGGAGCACCGCGCGAAGCACGCCGGCAGCGCGGGCCTGTCGGAGGAACGGCAACATGACCGCCGCCGGGTGGGAGTCGCCCACGGGCGGTATGAGGTAGGCACGGTCGGCTCCGTCGAGAGCGCCGACGCCGGTGGCGGGGTCGTACCAGTGTCGAGACCGGACTGGCGACCGGGGCGGTGTTGCGACTTCGACATGGTGGAGTGAGGGAACCCGGAAGCAATGGCTGGGATGTGCTGTCCAGCCAGAAGCGCAGCAAACTCCCGCCCGGGCCGATTCACGAGCGCGGGTATTCCGGCCACCGGGGCACTGGCGACACGACGTGAGAAGGGGCCCGGCTGATGCCGGGCCCCTTCTCCCTCGTAGCGGGGACAGGATTTGAACCTGCGACCTCTGGGTTATGAGCCCAGCGAGCTACCGAGCTGCTCCACCCCGCGGCGGTAGTGCCACTCTACACAGTGATCGACACGGGTGCGTCCACGGCCCTCTTCGAGCGGGCAAGCAGCTTTGCCCCGCGTTTGAGGGGGGCGGGCCGCTGCGGTGCCGGCCATCCACCAGCGGACGGGCTGATGGACGGCCCACGGCGTGATCAAATACCTCGGCCGCCGGGTATGCGGCAGCCGAGGGGGGACCGGACCTGGCGTCCCGGTTGAGCCTGGTGGTCGTCAGCCGGTGGACGAGGGCCAGTTCGCGAATGGCGGGTCCTTGCTGCCGGGCTCGGGATGGTCGGCCGGCTTGCCCGGGCATACGCACGTGTCCCTTCTCCAGATCTTGTCCGCGTGCGTTCACAGTGCGGCGTGGATCAGGCGGGACGCCTCATTTGATGCTGAGGATCCCGACCGCTCGAAGTGGTGCATCTTGATCGTCTTCTGCGCGGCGCCTAGGCTCCCATGCTCATGGAGATGGGGGAGCCGGGCCGCGCTCGCAGGCCGTGGCGCGACCGGCTGGTCAGGCATCGTGCGATCGCGGCCCTGCTGGCCGGGGCAGTGGGGCTGGCCGTTCTGGGCGCGGTGCTCCTCGTCCTGCCGGGTGTGGTGGTCGACCACGATCTCGCCGGGGCGAGCGTCGCTGCGCAGGACCGGCTGAAAGCGGTGAACGACGTCCGTACGACACTTCTGCAGGCCGTGGGCGGCATGGTCGTGCTGTTCGGCGCGTACGCCACCTGGCGGCAGCTGCGCGTCAGCCAGGACGGCCTGCGCGCCACCCAGGAGGGTTATGTCACCGACCGGTTCAGCCGGGCCGTCGATCAGCTCGGCAGTGACAAGCCGGAAAACACGCATCGGCGGGCTCCACGCGCTGTGGCGGATCGCGGAGCACTCCGCCCGTGACCGCGAGGCCGTCATCTCCATCCTGGCCGCATACCTGCGTACACACCTGCCCTGGCCGCCCGCCGGACCGGAAGCTCCGGCGACGGACGTCCCCATCAACGACGTCGTGCCGCTGGAGGTCCGTGCCGCGGACGCCCAGGTGGCGCTGACCGGGCTCGGCGTGTTGTTGCTGCAACCCCGGGAGCAGTCCTGGGTCAACCTCGGCGTCACGGACCTGCGCCGGGCCGACTGCGACGGGCTGTGGCTGCATGAGGTCAACCTCGACCGGTCCTGTATGGAGGCGGCGGGCCTGTACCACGCCAACCTGACGCAGGCGTCTCTCGTCTCGGTCAACCTGCGCCACGCCGACCTCAAGACGGCGATCCTGCGCCGGGCCCGCTGCGTTCTGGCCGACCTGCGGGGTGCCCGGCTGGTCGAAACGGACTTGCGTGACGCGGACTTCACCGAGGCGGACCTGCGCGAGGCGAACCTGCGCAAGGCCGCGGCAGGCGGTGCTGTCTTCCGCCGAGCCGACCTGCGCCTGGCCGACCTGCGTGGCTCCGACTTGAGCGCGGCCGACCTTCTCCAGGCACGTCTGACCGGCGCGCTGGCCAGCGAGCACACTCGTTGGCCGGCCGGTTTCGACCACGTGGCCGCCGGCGTCGTCATTGCCGAGGACCCCGGTCCCGAACCTCCGCCGTTGCTCCAGCCCTCGGGGATAACGACGCAGCACCCGCCCCTGCGGTCCATGCCGTGACCGAAGGGGCGGGCCTGAAGACCTGGCGCACGCGGGAGGATCCGGTCGCGCAGGTCCTCCCCTGTGGCGTCCATGGTCACCGCGCGGAGTCATCGTGCCCGGTGGCCCCGGCTCCGGTGCCGGCGAGCCGGTAGGCCTCGGCGCCGGTCTCGATGATGTTGCCGCCGAAGGTGAGCCGGGTCCACGATGGCCGCGCAAAGCCACGGGCCGGTGGAGGTCTTCGTCCTTCCGAACCGTTCGTCGGAGGCGATGGCGACGCCGTTCTTCTCCTCCCGCTCGGTCAGACCATGTGAGGACCTGCTGGTCCGCACCTTCTCTGCCTTCCCGAGTTCGAGGGCTGCGACCTCGACCTCGCGGGCTGGGCGAAGACGCGCTCCGCCAGTCCCGGGCGGAGTAGTTGCTGCCCAGCCCGTCACGTAAGTCCAGGCACTCAGCCGCGACGCAGGGTGTGGAGACCGTCGTTCGGTCAGTTCTCGAGGTGGGCGAGTACGGAGCGCACCGCGTCGCGCACGGCCTGACGGGTCTCCTCGGTGGAGTCCGTCGTCTCGAAGCCGTGCAGGCCCTCCGGGACGTCGATCACCTCGATGTCCCGTCCATGGGCCGCCGCGGCGGCGAGGAACTCCTCGACGGTCGCCGCGATCTCCACGCGTTCCCGCTCCACCCGGGTCAGCACGATCGGCAGCGCACCGGCGGTGCGCAGCGCGGCCGCGGGCCGGAAACGGGTGTCGGTCAGGCCCCAGTTCGGCAGCGGAGCGAGGACCGGGTACGACGCGGCCACGCAGCGCAGCCACGGCGGGGGCGCCGCGATCCAGTCCGTCGCAATCAGCCCGCCGGCGGAGAAGAACCAGAGCGCGACGCGGTCTGGGTCGACGCGCGGGTCGGCTCGGACGCGTTCGACCGCCGCGGAGACGTCGTCGGCGGCCCGCTCGTAGTCGGCGAGGTCGTGCAGCCGGTGGTCCACCGTCACGCCGACCGCGCCCAGGCTCGCCACGTACCGGCCGTAGCCGATGAAGGCCGGCCACTCGCGCGGGGTCGGCGCCACGCCGACGGGCACGGGACCGCCGTGCACGAACACCACCGCGGGGCGGGGGCCCTCCGCTTCGGGCAGGTGGAGGTCGACGCGTCCCACACGTTCGCGCGGCCGCTCCGGCACGTCGAGGACGAACGGCCGCAGATGCGCCGGCCGCTCACCTGCCGCGGGGTCCAGCCGATACCCGTCCCCCGCAGCGGCCTTGAGCAGCACGGCGGCAAGCTCGTCCGGGGCGGAGAGCATCGGCCAGTGCCCCGTGTCGAGTTCGAAGAAGGTCACGCAGCGGTCGACGAGTCGTCGGTCTCGATGTCGATGTGCATACGCGGCGCATCATCAACCGACTGGATCACGGTGGCCAGTTGGTCCACAGCGCCGACCAGCGACGTGAACTGGGGCTCTGCCGAGTCGACACGGGCGGGTACGCCCAGAGCGGCTGAGCAGAGCCGGGCCGCCGCCGAAGCCTCCTGCTCCGGAGCGTCCACGATCAACGCGTACATTCGTGATCGGTGCATGCATGTCACTGTAGTGATCGCGGAGCAGGGCCAGGGCTCCGGGAGACGTTCTGGGAGCATCCTGCGTAGGTAGGGCCGGGCCGGTCGGCGCCGCGGCGGGTTGTGGGGATGCCAGGCACCGGCCCCCTGGTCCTGCGGCTTGTCCTGGCCACTGGTCGCGGGGACCCTGGCGGTGCCGGCGGCTCGGTGTGGAGCCGCGCCGCCAGGGCCGCGCGCAGCGTGGGCGGTGAACCCGGCGCCGGAGCACCTGACGGTGCGACGCTCGTGCTCAGGGTGTCCCAGGGGTCTCAGGCACGCCAGTGCACTTTGAAGACCCACGCGTGCTGCCCCGCCTTGCGTGCGGCTTCGGGGACGTCGATCACCAGCGCCCCGTTGCTGAGAGTCCATGTCAGGGGCCGGCCGTGGCCGAGCATCGTCACCTTGTCGCCGCCGCGGATCGGGATCGGCGCCTCGATGGCGAGTTTGGCGCCCGGCTCGGCCAGGGAGTGGATGTAGAAGGCCTCGTCAGGGCGGACGGTGAACCGCAGGTCCTCGCCGAGTTCTGCCATCCGGGACCAGTACGTGGTGTCGTAGATCGCCTCTCCGTTGGTGCGCAGCCAGCGGCCCGTCTCACGCAGCCGGGTCTGCATGATCTCGGGGATGGTGCCGTCGGCGCGCGGGCCGATGTCGAGGAGGAAGTTGCCGTTCTTGGAGACGACGTCGACGAGACTGCGCACCACCGCTTCGGTCGTCATGTAAGCGTCGTTCGGTGTCGCCTGGTTGTAGCCGTAGCTGAACGGGTCCAGGCCGCGGCTGGACTCCCACTTGGCCACGACCGTGTTGTCGTACGTCGTGTACTCGGGCGTTGTGAAGTCGTGGAAGGCGATGCCCGCACGGTCGTTGACGGTGACCTCGACGGGCCGGGCGCGGTTCTTCGCGTGGTTGAAGTAGTCGGCGAGGACATGGAGGCTGTCGTTGGCGCCACCGATGTCACACCAGATGACCTCGGGGTCGTAGCCGTGGATCAGTTCCTCCATCTGCGCAGCTTGGTAGTCCTTCACATAGTCCTTGCCCGCGGTGTAGCCCGTGTACGGCACCGGCTCCTGGGTGTACGGATTGCGCGGGCCGTGACCGGTCCAGGGATTGTCCGGGTTGAACCACTCGGGCATCGAGAAGTAGAGCCCCCGGTGGAGCTCGGGTGCGTAGCGGCGGGACGCGTCGAAGAGTTCCTTGACGAGGTCCCGTTTCGGGCCCATCTTCACGGAGCTGCGCTCGGAGACCTTCGTGTCCCACAGGGCGAAGCCTTCATGGTGCTTCGAGGTCAGCACGTGGTATTCCGCGCCCGCGTCCCGGAACAGTTCGACCCAGGCGCGTGGATCGAACTTCTCCGCGGTGAACATCGGGATGAAGTCGTCGTACGCGAAATCTTCGCCGTACTTCTCGCGGTGATATGCGAAGACGGCGTTTCCGGGATCCTGCATGTGGTTCCAGTACCACTCGGCGTACTGCTTTCCGACCGGCGACCAGGCGGGCACCGAGTAGACGCCCCAGTGGATGAAGATGCCGAACTTGGCGCCCTGGAACCAGTACGGCGCCTGGTGGCCGGAGAGAGAAGCATCAGTGGGCTGGTAGTCGGCGACGCCGAGGGTCAACCGGCTTTTCTGCGTGACGACTTGCGTTCCGCGTCCGGTGACGGTCACCGAGCCGTCCCGGGCCGTGCCGGGGGAGGTGCCCGCACGGTTGCGGATGCCCACGCGGATGCGCGCCTGCTCGCCGGGGTCCAGACGGCGGATGCGAGCGGCCTCGACGGTGCGGGCTCCCGGAACATCGACGCGCACCGACACGTCGTCCGCGGCCAGGACGGCGACCGTCCCCGCGTTGACGACGGTGGCCTCGATGCTCTGGGCGCCGGACGATTCGAGGAGCGAGTTCGTGGACCGGGCCCCGAGCAGGGCCAGCGCGCGTCCCTGAGCGGCAGGTTGCAGGGACAGCGCGAACACGTGGAGCGACGTCTTGTTCGCCTGGGCCGGGTTGGTCACCGGGAGTGTGATCGCCACGGCGTCGCGCTGTGGGTCGAGCCACAGCGCGGACGTGCCGATCCCCACCCGGTGTTCGTCCCTGGCGCCGTCCGGTCCGTAGCGGTACGGCGCCGACAGGGATCCGCCCGCGGAGTACCAGTCGGAACCGCCGAGGGTGGCGGTCGTGGTCGAGCCGTCCGCGTAGTGGACCGTGGCTGCGCCGGAGGCGTTGCCGTAGCTGCCCGCGGTGAGGAAGACGGCCGAGAGGTAGCGGCCTTCGGGCAGTTCGACGCGCTGGCCGAGTGCGACGGCATTGTTCTTCGCGCCGGCAGCCGAGGCCGGGAAGACGAAGGGCACGCCGTCGACTTCGACACGGCCCGTGGGAAGTTCCTCGCCCGGGAACGTGTAGCCCGAGCCGTCGAAGTCGCCGCCCCGTGCGGAGGCGGTGTCGACGCCGTCGTTGTCGTAGAGGGCATCGAGCGGAACAGGGACGGGGTCGGGGACGGGAGCCCACGGCCCGGCGTGTCCGGCGAGAGGTTCGACGGCGTGTGCGGCGGTCGTTGAGGTGAGGGGAAGGGCTGCCGCGGTGGCGATTCCGGCTGCGGTGCCCAGGACCTGACGTCTCGGATACGTACCCATGAGCGACTCCCATTCATCGGATGTCTAATGATTGGGTGGGTACGCAACGCTGTCAATGGCGCGGAAGGGGGCGGTAGTTGAGGAGATAGGTAGGATGACATGTGGGGCGGCTCGGACGCCTGCGTCTGGAAGGACAGCGGCCCGACGCAACTCGCCCAGCGCCTGGAGCTTCTGACCGTGCGGGGCGAGGAGATCAGTCAGCCGACGGCCTCCGAGTGGCCCAGGGTGTCTTCGAGGCCGAGTTCGGTGGCACGGGACGGGGACCGCGTCCGCAGGTCCTCGTGCGCTACGGGTCCAGGTCCGGGAAGGTGCTCGCGGGTTCAGGACCGCGGCCGGCCGGATCCCCGATCCCGGTGGCTTCCGGCGGGCTGGATCCGCATGCCGGGTCGCCGCCGGTGAACAGTCAGGTACGACATGCCCCGCTCGCCCGCGACAAGGCCTCGGGTGGAGCCGTGGGGCAACCAGGTGAGGCTGCCTTCGCTCAGGGGGCACGGTCCGTCGGAGGTGACCAAGGTGCCCTCTCCGGCCACTACCAGCAGGAGGACGTCCAGGTCCGGCTCGGCGTGGGCTTCGACGTGCTGCTCGGCCGGGATCCGGACGATGTTGGCGTCGAGTTGCCGACCTGGCTCCGACAGTCGCCACACCGCGCCCGTCGATGCCGTACCCAGCTCATCCAGCGTTCCGGTGTCGAACAGAATCCGAGGCACCGGCGCTCCGTCGGCCGGGCTAGAGGAGTTGCCGTCTTCCGCAGTCACCGCTGCCACCATCCGATACGCCTTGCCTTCTCCACCACCGGCATGGGCCGGCCCTGCCGAGCAATGCCGGAAGCCGCCGGTTCCCGACGCGCCCCACATGATCAGGGCACCCTTGGATTGTCGCAGTTCGCGAGCCTTGTACGGGCAGCGCCGCCGGAGGCCCCGACCCGATGGAGGGTCGGGGCCCCTGGGCCGCCGGTCAGCAGGTGATGGTGCCCTTGCGGATGGCGTGGCCGCCGTCGTTGGTGTCGTCGGCCCAGTACACCGGCTTGGAGCCGGTGGTGCATTCGTCGCTGCCGGCCAGGGAGAAGCCCTCGTTGTTGTAGTTGGGCATGCCGCTGGGGCGGTTGTAGACCGCGGTGGTGGCGAAGGCTCCGGAGGCATCGACCTGCATGGTGCGGTGCTGACCGCTGCAGGTGTCATCGCAGACCAACCACAGGCGTGAGGTCTGCGGTTCCCACTGCAGTTCCATGACGCCCCCCATGCCGGTGCTGATGGAGGCGACGCGGCTGAAGGCGCCGGAGTCCTGCAGAACGTAGCCGTAGACCATGCCGGTGCCTTCGACGCCCAGGAAGAACACGCCACCGGTGTGCGAGCCGTAGACGCCCGGGGCGTAGGCCGCGCCGGTCGAGGCGTCCCTGAACCCGGCGGCGGTCAGGTAGCTGTCGGGTACCCAGGTGATGCCTTCGAGGCCGAGGTTGGAGCCGGCCGAGGGCAGGTCCGACGTGAGGTTCCACTCCCGCGCGGCGGTCAGTGCGGTGGTGCTGCCGGAGATGTCGTAGCGCAGCACGGACAGCCGGCTGGTGCCGGAGGCGTCACCGTTGCGCTCGCTGGCCAGGTACACGCCGCCCGTCGAACCGGAACCGGTGAGGGTGACGCCCTCGTCGTCGGGAGTGCCCGAGCCATTGGGGTAGTGCACCTTCTTGCCGGAGCCCCAGCCGTTCGTGGTGTCGGGCTGCCACCCGCCGGAGCCGTCGCGGACCAGGCGCCACAACTCGCCGCTGTTCTGGGCACCCCACATCACGCTGCCTTCCTGGTACAGGCCGCTGAGGTCCTCACCGAAGACGTTGGACGCGTCGGCGGTCGTGACCGTGCTGCTGCCGGGCCACGCCACGGGGGTAGTGCCGCCGCCACCGCCGGCGCCACAGGTGTTGTGGACTCCGAGGGTCACGGCCGCCTGCTCGAAGTTGCCGGTGCCGTCGGGGCAGCGCGACCAGGAGGGGGCGGAGTGACCGCTCCAGGAGAAGCTGTCGACCAGGGTCTTGCCGTCCGCCGAATAGAGGCGGGCGTCGTCGTCGGAGCCCAGCCCGAACTTGTCGTGGACATCGAACGCCCGGTAGGCCCCCGGACCGAGCGTGGTCCCTGAAGCGATCTTGTAGCTGTGGGTGTTGTCGTCGTCCTTCAGGATCCAGCCCGAGACGTCGATCGTGGCAGTTCCCTTGTTGAACAGCTCGATCGAGTCGTTGACGTCGCCAGTGGTGACCACCTCGTTGATACGGACCTCGTCGGCGGGTGCCGCATGGGCCGGGACGGCGGTCAGGGCGCCTGCGGTCAGCAGCGGTCCGGCGACAAGGAATCGGACAAGGCCTCTGCGCCGGCGGCGGGTGGTCGAAGCAGTCACTTGGTCCATCCTGGAGTTGTCGTGATCAGGGCGGTATGACCGTTCCTTCACAACCTGAATGGAGTTCCTTCATCGAGGCAGACCCCTTGTGAACGGTGGCGGAAGTCCCGGAGCCTCCTGGCTGTGAGCCCTGCTGCGGCTGCGAACGGTGCCCGGGCCTGGACGGGGGTTCCCGGTGCTGGTTGGTCCGGCGGGGGCGGCAGTGCCCGTGCCCGGATCGACGTCTACCGCGCCGCGCTGGAGACGGCCGGGCTGCCGCTCTCGCACCACGTCGCTGCGCCTGGCCGCGGAACTCCAGCACCGGCTGCTGCCCTCGGCCGCTTCCTGTGCGGCCGCCGAGTTCGGCCTCGCCGGCCCGCTGGTCGCGGGCCTCCGGCGTCGCCGGTGACACCTACGATTATTCCCTCGACCACGGCACCCCGCATCCGCCGGTCGCGACGCCGTGCGGCTTCGTCAAGCGCCGCTGAGGATCATCGCGCCGAGCGTGAGCTGAGCGCCCCACTGCACCCCCACGGCCCCGACCCTCGCGTACGTCCAGCGGGCGCGGGGCCATATCAGGGCCGAGAGGCCGGCCAGCACGGACAGCCAGAACATGCCGTGGAGGGCGGTGCCGGGGACTGTCGAGCACTGCTCGCCGTAGGTCAGGCAGCGGCTGCCGCGCTCGGTGGCCAGGACGGCCAGCCAAGCGAGCCCGACCGTCGGCAGGAGCGACACGAGCCCGGTCACGGCCCAGCCGATGACAAAGCGATCCTTCGCTCGCGGGGTGAGCGTGCTCTGGTGCGGAGCTGGGGTGTTCATGGCCCCATCCCACCGCGCGGCAGGGCTGTCCGTCATGCGCTGTGGTACTCAGTCCCCTGTGCACACATGCTCAGCTGTTGGCCTGAAGCGTACGGAAGGCAAAGCGCTTTCGGGAGCCGTTGTCGGTGCCGGATGACACCATCCGGCCATGAGTGGTGAATCTTTCAACTGGCGCGAGTTTCTGGGACGTTGGCAGGAGGAGTGGGTCCCGCGCGCGGATGCGGATGCGGACGACGACGGGCAGACCGTTGTCCACCCGGGCAGGCCCGGGGCGCAGGAGCCGGCGATCGCCGCGGCCGAGGAGCGGCTGGGGCGGCGGCTGCCGCCCTCGTACCGGGAGTTCCTGGCCGTGAGCGACGGGTGGCAGGTGGACCAGACGGCCGGGGTCTACCAACTCGGCGGTGTCGCGGACATCGGCTGGTTTCAGGATCCGTACGACATGACTCCGCTGTACGAGGAGAATCTGGGCGACAACCCGTGCCAGGAGGACGTCCTGCTGGCCGGGATGTGGCAGCGGGCGCTGCGGCTGGAGACGGACTCCGACATGTCGTACGCCTTGCTCGACCCGGGCAACAGCGACCAGGACGGCGAGTGGGCGCTCTACGTGTACAAAGGCTGGAGCGGTGAATACCCGGACCGTTACCCGTCGTTCCGTGCCTACATGGAGGCCATGTACCGCGGCTTCCACTCCGACCGGACGGAGAGAGCCGACTTCGTCAACGCGACCACGCGCGCTCAGGACGCCCATGTGGAGGAGGCCCGCCTGCTGTCCCTGCGCGGACGGTACGAGCAGGCCCTGCCCCTGCTCGAGGAGGCGCTGTCCTTCGGACGCCCGCACAGCGCCGTCCTGCTGAACCAGCTCAGACATCTGCTGGCTCCGCGCAGCTCCCGGGACTACGGCAACCTGGCGGCCGACCCGCGCTACCTCCCCGAGATTCTGCCTGTGCAGGCCATGACGCCGGCACGCGGCGAATGGCGGCTGGGCGGAGACGACCACTGGCTCGGGATGATGACCGCCCGCGGGACCGCCCGGGAGACCGCCGAGACCGCACTGAGCACGACGCGGGACGGCACCCATCGCTACGCGCCTCCCGGACCATGGGGCCGAGCCGTCGCCGAGGCCCGGGAGATGGCCCGCTTGGGGGCGACCGACGCCGCGTGGCGGGTGCTGCGCGACGCACTCCCGCTGTGGGAGGCGCCCGGGCCCTCACTGATCGCCCCGATCGGTCTGCTCGCCGATCCGGTCCTGGGCCCGTTGGTCACCCCGGAGCGCGGGCGGGAAATCCTCGCGACACCGCGGGCCGGGGAGACGGGACCCGCTCCCGAGCCGGTGCCCGATCTGGACCCGCCGGGCCTTGCCTGGCTGACGGAGCCTGCGGTGAACCGGCAGACGCTCGACGGATACCGCTGTGTCTGGGTCGAGGGGATCGACCCTGCCCGCCTGCCCGCCCTGATCGGCGAGGCCGGCGCCGGACTGAGCGCGCCCGCGGATCCGCGCATCGCGTCCTGGCGGGCACCCAAGCCGCACGAGAGGGAGGGCGTGGAACTCTGGGAAGACCGGGCCGTGGTGGCCGTCGGCCGCACCGTCGAATCGTGGGCCTTCGCCTTCGACGGCCACTCCCACCACTACTTGAACAAGCTGTTTCTGTCTCCCGCTGCGTCCGCCTCCTCGGCCGGCCGCGCGGTGGTGGTGTGGCGCGACCCGAGGCCCTCGCCCTCGGGTGACCACCCGTCCGCGTTCCACCTGTCGGTCGCCGAACAAGGCCAGGAGCTCTACGCGTTCACCGTGCGGGGTAGGGAGATCCAGCGCTCCGGCGAGGTACCCGAGGCCTTGGACCCCGAACTGCTGTTCCGCCCGGAGGACACCGAACCGGACGGCGAGCTGCGTGCGTTGCAGGCCCTGCACACCGAACTCGGGCTTTCGCTGCCCCGCTTCGCGCTGACCCAGGGCAGGCTCCGCACCTTCACCACCCGGTCCTGGACCCGGGCGCCGCGCGAGGGCGAGGGGTTCGCCTACGCCTACATCAGCATGGGGCGGCACCGGCCCTGAACTCGGCTTCAGGTCGGCGGCGGCCTCGCGGTGTGCATCACTGCCTCGGCAGGGTCCAGGGCCTCGATCAGGATCGAGCGCGCCGCAGGAGCGCGCCGCACGTGGTGGCGCCGCACGTGGTGGCGCCGCACGAGGTGGCGCCGCACGAGGTGGCGCCGGACCGGAGAGCCCGCCGGCCTCGGTGCCGGCGGCGGCTGACCGCGGGACGGCTGTGCACCAAGCGGCTGAACCACGTGAACGTGGACATCGGTCCGCAGCCGTCGTACACCATCGTCTTCGGTGACTGGCTGCAGTTCGCGGGCGACGACGTGTTCAACGCGGGCGACGACAACACCGTCGGCTCCAACAGCTGACGCCTTTCCGTCTCTCTCGGCGCCCCGCTGTCCCTCGCAGCTGCTCAAGTGCTGCGCGGGCAGCGGGCCCTGGGAACGGCAACGAGCGCCCGGCGCGGCGCCGGACGCTCGTGCATTGCCCCTCTGCTGACGATCACTGGCTTCAGTTCACGGTGAAGTAGTAGTCGTAGGAGGCCAGTTGCATGCCCGAGCTGGTTGTCCCGTAGACCTGAAGGTCGTAGGAGCCGTCGGAGGCGGGGGTCCAGCCGATGCTCGCGGAGTGGTCGTCGCCCGCGGCGATCGTGACCTCGGGATCCCCGTTGAGGGAATACGTGTAGCTGACGACGTCCTTCACCTTCGACGTGAACGTGAAGGAGCCCGGGACTCCCACTCCACCGCCCGGACCGTTCTCGGGGTAGACGTCCGAAACGACTGTGGGAGTGGTGTCGTAGGTGCTGCTCCACCGGCCCGCGTCGGAGACCCACCCGTCTGCGCTCTTGCTGGACACCTCAAGCGCCTCGCCGTAGATTCCGTCCAGGACGACGGTCACCTTCGCCGTACCGTCCGTCTCCGCCGCGACCTCGATGGTGTTGCCGTAGGCCTGACCGCCGATGGTCTGAATGGAGTAGCTGACGACCGGGTTCGTCGCCTGGAGTCCAGGAGCGGGCTGGAGCGTGAACTCGGTCGGCTCGCCGAACTCGGGCGACGGGACGGCTGGGGTGACGCTGGGCCCCGTGGGGCTGACGTAGAACATGTAGCTGGTGATCTCCGACGCGTTGAAGGCCCGGTCCAGGCTTCGCACCCACAGGGTCTTCGGACCGGAGCCGTTCGGCGGAACCAGGCTGACCGTCGCCGAACCGCCGGGGGCGTCGGCGCGCATGAAGTTCCTGGGTTGCGAGTACGGGTCCACGAACTGCGGGATGCCGTGATCACCGATGTGGGCGATGCCGACGATCGGGAGGGGCAGCAGCCAGGCGTACTCGAATCCGGTGACATCGTCGTCGTCTTCGGCGCTCAGCGTGAACTGGGCCTGAGCGCCACCCGGGTTGAACACGCCCTGCTGGTAGTTCGCTGAGGAGATGGCGGGCGTGGTCACCGGACGGGTGTTGTCGATCGTGACGTAGCAGGGGGCCGACCAGTTCGAGGCCGTGCCGTCGGCCACCGTCTGTGCCTGCCACGCGTAGGTCCGCCCGTCGGTGAGCGCGGCGGCCGGCAGTGTGGCCGGGGCCTCGATGCCCGGGAGCGCGTTGGGACGGGTGGCCGTGGTGATGCCGCTCGGGTCGACGACCGGCCAGACCCGATACTGCACGGTGACCAGTGAGTTGTCGGCGGTGTCGGTGGTTCCCGGGATGCCCTCGACGCCGAGACCGGTGCCGGCCCACAGGTATGTGGGTCGATCCGCGTCGGTCGAGCAGCTCTGGTGGCCGTTGAACAGATCAGTGGGCACGGTGGGCGTCCTGCCGGCCGCGCTCGCGGGCGACGCGGCGGCGGCCAGTACCAGGCCGATGGTTCCCAGAAAGGCGAGAACGGCACGCGATCGCGTGCCGAAAGACATGGTCAAGTGGTACCTCCGGCTCCGGTGCCCGCATCCAGTGCTCCGATGCGTACTGGCGTTCGAGCGATGGGGAGATCGTATGAGGTGCCGCAGGCCGACGCACGAGAATTACGAGAGCGCAGCGAAACATGTGCCGTGCCTGTCCGACGGGCCCGTGCCGTCGGCCGGAGGCCACGAGCCCTATGAGTGTTCGCCGAGTTGGAGGATGCCTGCGAGGGAGAAGCACAGGGCGCCGGTGAGTGTGCCCCAGTTGGCGATGTCTGCGTTGACGAGGCTGCCGGTGGCGGGGCGGGTGTACGCGGCAAGGGCCGCGACCATGAACAGGATGGACCCGAGCTGGTTGGCGGCGACGATCCACCAGCCGAGGTCGTGCGGCCGGACGCAGAGCCGTCCGTGGCAGATCTCGACGAAGGCCAGGTGGCCGGAGATCAGGAAGAGGATGCAGCCGATCACGTCGGGCGCCCAGATCAGCCGGTTGACCTGCTGGACGCTCAGGCCCTGCAGGAAGGAGTCCAGCAGGTCGACGGCGAAGACGAGTGTGCCCGCGAAGAGGACGAACGTGCTCAGCCAGTCCACCCGCGTCGGCTCGTAGCTCCACCATCGCCAGTGGCGGGTGACCAACCGTCCTTCGCCGCCGGGGACGTGGCGAGGTGCGTTGATCACCTGAAGCAGCGAGACGTACCCGCCGGTGGTGAAGAACAGTCCGCCCGCGAAGTAGATCGAGGCGCACTCGGTGGCGTCGCCGGAGCCGAGTTGGCCGACGGCCGCGCCGGCCGCGAAGAGCGCCCCGCCGATGATGAAGGCGATCGCGGCGATGGCGTTGAGTCGGCGCAGCCGGGTGATGGAGATGGCGTCCGCACGGATGTGACGAGTGGCCGCCGCACTGAGGGGACGGACGGCGAGCACCCCACGGCGCCGCGCGAGCCGGGACTCCCACACGGCGGTGCCGCCGTCGGGAAGGTGCCAGGTGAGCCGGGTGGTGAACGGTCCCGCGCCCTCGGCGCGCTGCTCAGGTTGCCCCACGGGCCGAGCCTAGAACCTCTGGCAGGACCCAGGACGGGCGAAACGCCGTCCTGGCGAGCCGGCGCTGCAGCTTGCGGGCTGCGGCATGGTGACCGGGCCGAACCCCGTGTGCAGGTCGAAGGCGGCGAAGTGGCCCCGCCGCCCTTCCAAGTCGTTCGCGCACGACGACGGCCGGTGCGCCGTCGCCCACCCAGGAGCCGACTGGGGTCGGCAGGCACGTCACCCCGCCTGCGAATCGGTCCGCACGCTGCATCCGGCCTGCGGTGCGTTCCACTGCGAGCACCGGCCGTCCGGCAGTATGACTTTGTGGCTCGCATCTTCGAAACCCGTTACGGCTCCGCCGACCTGGTACAAACCCGTCTGACGGCGGCCGGCGCCGCGGTGGTGACCGTCGGTGCGGGGTTGGGACTCAGGGCTGTGGCGGCAGGGGACGTGGCCAAATACGGCGGAGACGCGCTGTATACCCTCCTGCTCCTCACTCTTGTCGTGCTGGTGGCACCGCGGGTCACGCCACCGACGGCCGCGGCAGGCGCGCTGGCCGTCAGTTGGGCAGTCGAGTTCCTGCAGTTCAGCCAGGTGCCGGCTGAACTCTCGCAGCGCAGCACTCTTGCCCGCCTCGTGCTGGGTTCCACCTTCAACGCGCCCGACCTCTTCTGGTACGCAGTCGGCGCGGTCGTGGGCTGGCTCATCCACACCGCAGTCGGTTCCTTCTCCTCACGCCATGGTGCCGGGCACGGTCGAGGCTGAACCGCTCCAAATCTTGTGGCTCGTCGATTGTTCAGCCCGGTGATCCCCATGCAACGGAGTCCGGCATGAGTGTGCGGGCATGATGGCTGCCGGGTGCGGTGGCGTCACCGCGCGTCCACCCGTCTGAGCGCCCAGTCCCCGGTAGCCGACGTCGGCAAGAGTCTCCACGCCTGGCCCGCCGGCCAGGAGCTTGACCAGGCCCAACTGCCGGGCCTGGGTGATGCGCGCGCAGCTGGCGGGTGCGGCCGGGCTGCAGAACAGCAGCGCCCGTCAGCGTCCGTGACGATCATGGACTTTACGGCGTTCTGCGGGTTCTTGCCGGAGATGACCTTCTCGGTCCTTGGGTCCGGCGGTCGGGCGCCAGAGCCGGATCTCGGTGCCGTCGATGAGCCCGGTCTGCCCGCTTGCGCCGAGATGGCTGATGACTTCGGCAAGCTGTCACTGCGATGCGGCGCGAGGTGCGGACCCGGTACGCAAGGGCCGGCCGTGGTGCCTGCCCCTGGAGGACCGGATCCTGCTGTTAGCGGGTTACTGGCGTACGAACTTGACGCAGCGGCAGCTCGCCTCGCTGGTCGGGGCGTCCAAGTCAGCCGCTGACCGCATCATCGGTCACCTCGGGGCGTCGCTCGCGCTCCAACCCCGCAAGCGGTTCCGAAAGGACGCCGTGCTGAGCGTCGACGGCACTCTGGTCCCACGCGGGATGACGCGGTTGCCGAGCAGTCGAAGACATCTCATGTCGCTGGCGGGTCAAGTAGGCGCTCAGGCAGCAAGATCTACCGGTGGTGCGAAGGCACGGTCGGGGTCGA
>NZ_JBHWUU010000092.1:0-37958 GCF_042737375.1 Streptomyces sp. NPDC060000 | reverse complement strand
GGCGCCGATGGTACTGCAGGGGGGACCCTGTGGGAGAGTAGGACACCGCCGAACAATTATTTGGAAGGACCCCTGGTCCCAGCGTTCAGCTGGGGCCAGGGGTCCTTTTTTGTTTTGCCGTAGCGCGCCGGGTACCCGGGTGCGCGAGAATATTTGTGGTACCGAAGACAGGAGTTACCGATGTCCACCAACTCTCCCGACGATCGACCGGAGCGCGACCAGCGGCGACGGGACAGTGGTGGGGACCGTGACAGCCGCGGCGGCGACCGCGGGGACCGTGGCGGCTTCCGCCGCGACAACGACCGTGGTGGTGTTGGCCGGCGCGACGATCGTCGCGATGACCGTCGTGACGACCGTCGCGAGGGTGACCGTGGTTCCCGTCCCGCCTTCCAGCGTGACGACCGTGCACCGCGCCGTGACGACCGCGGCGAGCGTCCCCCCTTCCGCCGTGACGACCGTCGGGATGACAACCGTGGTGGCGGTGGCTTCCGGCGTGATGACAATCGCGGTGGGTTCGGCGACCGTGATCGTGGTGGCTCCGGCCGTCGCGATGACCGTCGCGAGGGTGACCGTGGTTCCCGTCCCGCCTTCCAGCGTGACGACCGTGCACCGCGCCGTGACGACCGGGGTGAGCGTCCCCCCTTCCAGCGTGACGACCGTGCACCGCGCCGTGACGACCGGGGTGAGCGTCCCCCCTTCCGTCGCGACGACCGGGGTGAGCGTCCTCCCTTCCGTCGTGACGACCGCCGCGATGACCGTCGTGACGACCGGGGTGAGCGTCCCCCGTTCCGCCGTGACGACCGTCGGGATGACAACCGTGGTGGCGGTGGCTTCCGGCGTGATGACAGTCGCGGTGGGTTCGGCGACCGTGATCGTGGTGGCTCCGGCCGTCGCGATGACCGTCGCGAGGGTGACCGTGGTTCCCGTCCCGCCTTCCAGCGCGACGACCGTGCACCGCGCCGTGACGACCGGGGTGAGCGTCCCCCCTTCCGTCGTGACGATCGCGGTGAGCGTCCCGCGTTCCGCCGTGATGACCGGGGTGAGCGTCGCGACGACCGCGGCGAGCGTCCCGCGTTCCGCCGTGATGACCGGGGTGAGCGTCGCGACGACCGCGGCGAGCGTCCTCCCTTCCGTCGGGACGATCGCCGTGACGATCGTAGGGATGACCGCCGCGATGACCGTCGGGGTGAGGACCGTGGTGGTTTCGCCCGGCGTGATGACAACCGGGGTGAGCGCGGTGGCTTCCGTGGTCCCCGGGACGACCGGGGTGATCGTGGTGGACGGCCCGGTGGGTTCCGGGGCCGTGACGGGCGTGACGACCGCAGGGACGACCGGCGGAGTGGCGGCGGGGCTCGTTTCCGTGACGAGCGGGAGCGGGACCGTGAGCCGATCAAGCGGCTGCCGATTCCGGAGGACGTCACCGGTGACGAGATCGACAAGGACGTACGGCAGGAGCTCCTGAGCCTGCCCAAGACGCTCGCCGAGGACGTCGCCAAGAACCTGGTGATGGTCGCCCGGCTGATCGACGAGGACTCCGAGGGTGCCTACGGGTACTCCAAGGTGGCCCTGCGGCTCGCTTCGCGTGTCGCCGCCGTGCGGGAGGCGGCCGGGTTCGCCGCGTACGCCACCCAGAGGTACAGCGAGGCGCTCGCGGAGTTCCGGGCCGCGCGGCGGATGAACGGTGGGGTCGAGCTGTGGCCCGTCATGGCCGACTGCGAGCGTGGGCTCGGGCGGCCGGAGAAGGCGCTCGACATGGCCGGCGCTCCCGAGGTGAACAAGCTCGACAAGGCCGGCCAGGTGGAGATGCGGCTCGTCGCGGCGGGTGCCCGGCGCGACCTGGGCCAACTGGACGCGGCCATCGTGACGTTGCAGAGTCCCGAGCTCGCGGCCAGCTCCGTCCAGCCGTGGACCGCGCGGCTTCGGTACGCGTATGCCGACGCGCTGCTCGCCGCCGGGCGTGAGGGCGAGGCGCGCGAGTGGTTCGCCAAGGCCCTCGAGGCCGACCGCGACGGCAGCACGGACGCCTCCGACCGGCTCGCCGAGATGGACGGGGTGGACTTCGTCGACGCCCTGGTCGAGGACGAGACCGGCGAGACCGGCAAGATCGACGGGACCGTCGTCGAGGCCGTCGAGAAGGCGGACGAGGTCGAGGACTCGGCTGAGGACAAGGCGGAGCGGGACGCGGTCGACCGCGACGAGGACTGACGTACGTAACCGTTGGTGGCAGTGAACAGACAAGGGGCGGGATCCGGTACCACCGGGTCCCGCCCCTTTCTGCGTTCGGGCGTGCGCGAGGGTGGGGTCAGAGGTCGAGGGCGCGCAGGACCAGGCCCGATGCGGGCTTCGGGCCGAAGGACGTCGACTTGCGGGGCATCGTGACGCCCTGCCGGGCGAGTTCGCGGACGACCTCTTCGCGGACGGGGTGCAGGAGGACCGCCGTACCGCCGTCGCGTTCCGCCTTGCGTACCGTCGCGGCCGTGTCGTGGATGTAGGCGATGCGGGTGGGGTCGTCCTCCGGGATGTGCCAGATGTGCTCGAGGAGCGTGGCGTGCAGGACCGTGGCGTCCAGGGTGCGCCAGGCCTCCGGGAAGTCGGCCGGGATCGTGCGGTCGAGCAGCGCCGGGTCCGGTCGGTCGACGAGGTGGAAGGCGCCGTCGCCCGCCAGGAGGAACCCGTTGCCCGCGCAGGCGGCGTCCGCGAGGGTGTCGAGGGCCTCCGCGAGGGGGACGTCCAGGCGCTGGACGCGGAACCGGCCGTCGAGCGCGGCCACGGCCTCGGCGACCGGCAGGCCGTGCAGGAGGCGGTGGATGGCGCGGACGCGCAGGGGGTAGCGGGCGGTGTCGACCAGCAGGACCAGGCCGTGGTCCCAGGGGCTGGGGGAGGGGTGCTCCGCGCGTAGACGCAAGTAGGTCGCCCAGCGGTGGTGACCGTCGGCGATGAGGGCCTGGTGGCCGGCGAGGTCCGCCTGGACGCGGGCCGTCTCGGCGGGGTCGGTGATCGCCCAGAGGCGGTGGCTGTAGCCGTCCTCGGTGGTGGTGGACAGGAGCGGGGGGTGCTCCGCCGCGCGGTCCACGATCTCGGCCGTCGTGCCGTTCCCGCGGTAGGTGAGGAGGAGGGGTTCGAGGTTCGCGTGCGTGGCGCGCATCAGGGCCGCGCGGTCCGCGACGATGTGCGGCATGACGTCCTCGTGGGGAAGGACGATGCCCTCCGACGGCTCCGAGACGCGGAGGGTGCCGATGAGTCCGCGCTGGAGCATGCCGTCCGCGTGCCGCTGCTCGTAGACGTACAGGGCGGGCTCGGGGTCGGTGCTCAGGACGCCCTCGGACAGCCAGCGGCGCAGGGTGTCGGCGGCCTGTTCGTTGCGGGCGGCGGGGGTGGTCGCCTGAGGCAGGATCAGACGGACGATGTTGTACGGGTCCGCGTCCTGGAGGTGGTGCAGGCCGTCGGGGCGGACCACGACGTCGTACGGCGGGGAGGTGACGGCGGCGAGACTGCCGACCCGGTCGGGGTCGTAGCGCAGGCCTCGGAACGGGGTGAGTTCCAGGCCTCGGGGCGCCGTTGCTTCCGAGTGACCTGCTGAGTTCATCCCGGCATCGTACGTCTGTCGGTGGCATGCGGGATGATCGGGGGAAAGCGGAACGAACGAGGAGCGATGTGGAATGAGCCGGAGCGTCAGGACGGGGCCCGAGGGCAGTGGGCAGGCCCTGAGCGAGGCGTACGACACGGCGCTGCTCGACCTGGACGGGGTGGTGTACGCGGGCGGCAACGCGATCGCCCACGCCGTCGAGTCGCTGGCCACCGCGCGCGAGGGCGGGATGCGGCTCGCGTACGTCACCAACAACGCGCTGCGGACGCCGGACACGGTCGCCGAGCACCTCACCGAGCTGGGGATACCGACGGGCGCCGACGACGTCATCACCTCGGCGCAGGCGGTCGCGCGGCTGATCAGTGAGCAGGTGCCGGCGGGGGCGCGGGTGCTGGTGATCGGCGGGGAGGGGCTGCGGGTCGCGCTGCGCGAGCGCGGGCTCGAGCCGGTGGAGTCGGCGGACGACGATCCGGCGGCCGTGGTGCAGGGGTTCGGCGGGCCCGATCTGCCGTGGGGCCGGTTCGCGGAGGCTTCGTACGCCGTCGCGCGCGGGGTGCCGTGGTTCGCGTCCAACACCGACCTGACGATCCCCAGCGGGCGTGGCATCGCGCCGGGCAACGGGGCGGCGGTGGAGGTCGTGCGGATCGCGACCGGTGCCGAGCCGCAGGTCGCGGGCAAGCCGTTGCCTCCGATGCACCGCGAGACGATCCTGCGGACGGGCGCCGAGCGGCCGTTGGTCGTCGGGGACCGGCTGGACACGGACATCGAGGGGGCGTTCAACGGGGAGGTCGACTCGCTGCTCGTCCTCACCGGTGTCACCGACGGGGCGCAGTTGCTCGCCGCGCCGCCGCAGCACCGGCCGACGTATGTCGACAGCGATCTGCGGGGGATGCTCACCGGTCAGCCCGAGGTCGCCGTGGACGGTGACGGCTTCCGGTGCGGTGGCTGGACGGCGAGCGCGGGTGCCGAGAGTCTGGAGCTGGCGGGGGACGGCGAGACCATGGACGGGTTGCGGGCGTTGTGCGCGGCGGCCTGGACGGCGGCCGGTGACGGGACTTGTGAGCTGGACGCAGGAAAGGCGCTGGCGCGGCTGGGGTTGTGAACCGCCGGGGCGGAGAGGAGCGGTCAGAGCGGCGTGGGCGGTGGGACCGCGATGCGGGGACCCGTGCAGCGTCGGACGGGCCCGGGCCGTGACCAGGAATCGAGGCAAGTTCGCAGGGTAGGCTAACCTAACTGCGTGTTGGTCGACAGTGTTCCCGAACAGCGCGCGGAGACCGCTCCCGCGCCTCCGAAACGCCGGGCGGTACGCTCCCTCGGGCTGCTCGCCGCCGTGGCGGTCCTGCTGCTGGTGGCGGTGGCGAGCATCGCCGTCGGGGCCAAGGAGCTGTCCGTCGCGCAGGTCCTGCACGGGCTGTTCGAGAACTCGGGGACGTACGCGGACGTCGTGGTCGACGAGCGGTTGTCGCGGACCGTGCTCGGGTTGCTCGTCGGGGCCGCGCTCGGCCTGTCCGGCGCCGTGCTCCAGGCGCTGACGCGCAATCCGCTGGCCGATCCCGGGCTGCTCGGCATCAACGCGGGCGCCTCGGCGGCCGTCGTCACCGCCATCACCTTCTTCGGCGTCACGAGCCTGAACGGCTATGTGTGGTTCGCCTTCTTCGGGGCGGCCGCCGTCGGTGCGCTGGTCTGGTTCCTCGGCGGGAGCCGGGGGGCCACGCCGGTGCGACTCGCGCTCGCCGGTACGGCGATCAGCGCCGCGCTCTACGGCTATCTCCAGGCCGTGATGATCATGGATGACGCGGCGCTCGCCAGGATGCGGTTCTGGACGGTGGGTTCGTTGTCCTCGGCGACCGACGAGACCATCCGGCAGGTGCTGCCCTTCCTGGTCGTCGGCACCCTGCTCTCGTTCGCCCTCGCCCGGCCGCTGAACGCCGTGGCGATGGGCGACGACACCGCCAAGGCGCTCGGCGCGAACCTGAACCGCACCCGGGCGCTGTCGATGCTCGCCGCCACCGTGCTGTGCGGTGCCGCGACCGCCGCCTGCGGGCCGATCGTGTTCGTCGGGCTGATGGTTCCGCACATCGTCCGCTCGTTCACCGGCCCCGACCTGCGCTGGATCATGCCGTACGCGGCCGTCCTGTCGCCGGTGCTGCTGCTCGGGTCCGACATCCTCGGCCGGGTCGTCGCCCGCCCTTCCGAGGTCCAGGTCGGCATCATCACCGCGATCGTCGGCGGTCCGGTCTTCATCTTTCTCGTACGACGGCGGAGGACGGCCCAGCTGTGAAGAGCGCGCAGAAGATCCGCCAGGGCCGTCCTCGGGCGCTGCGCACCCCGGGTGGGTTCTCCGTCCGGCTGGAGCCGCGGGCGCTGATCGTCGTCGTGCTGCTGGTGGTCGCCGCGCTCGCCGCGAGCGTGGTGCTGATCGGCACCGGCGACTTCCCTATCCCGGCCGGTGACGTCGTGAGGACGCTGCTCGGCGAGGGCAACGCCGGCCAGGAGTTCATCGTCAACGAGCTGCGGCTGCCGCGGGTTCTGGTGGGCCTGCTGGTCGGTGCCTCGCTGGGGCTCGGCGGTGCGCTCTTCCAGGCCGTGTCGCGCAATCCGCTGGGCAGCCCGGACGTGCTGGGGCTCGGACAGGGCGCCACCGCCGGCGCGCTCGTGATGATCGTGCTGTTCTCCGGGAGCGCCACCCAGGTGACCGTCGGTGCGCTGGTGGGCGGCCTGGTGACCGGGGCCCTCATCTATCTGCTGGCGTGGAAGCAGGGGGTGCACGGGTACCGGCTGGTGCTCGTCGGCATCGGTGTCTCGGCCGTCGCCACGGCGGTCAACGGCTATCTGCTCACCAAGGCCGACTTCGTCGACGCGGCCCGGGCGGTCGTCTGGATGACGGGCACCCTCGACGGCCGTGACTGGAAGCAGGTCTGGCCGCTGCTCGTGCTGGCCGGTGTGCTCGTGCCGCTCGTCCTCGCCAACGCGCGCGGGCTGCGGATGATGGAGATGGGCGACGACGTCTCCCATGCGCTGGGGGTGCGCGTGGAGCGCGTACGGCTGGTGCTGATGGTCTCCGCCGTGCTGCTCACCGCGGCCGCCACCGCCGCCGCGGGGCCCGTCAGCTTCGTGGCGCTCACCGCGCCGCAGCTCGCCCGGCGGCTGACCCGTTCGCCCGGGCCCAACCTCGTGCCGTCCCTGTGCATGGGTGCCGCCCTGCTGGTCATCGCCGACTGGGCATCGCAACGGCTCTTCGGCGAGGGGCAGTTGCCCGTGGGCGTGGTCACCGGTGTGCTGGGCGGGGTGTACCTGCTGTGGCTCCTCGTCACCGAGCGCAGGGCGGGCCGGATATGAGCGGCGCGCGCGACGAAGGCAGCCGCCGAGCCGATCAGAACAACCCAAGGAGCACCGTGACCCGCCTGTCCGCCGAGAACGTCACCCTCGCCTATGACCAGCGGGTCATCGCCGAACAGCTGTCGGTGGAGATACCGGACAACTCCTTCACGGTGATCGTCGGCCCGAACGCCTGCGGCAAGTCGACGCTGCTGCGGGCGCTGTCGAGGATGCTGAGGCCGAGCCGGGGCCGGGTGCTGCTCGACGGGCAGGTCATCCAGTCGATGCCCGCCAAGAAGGTCGCGCGGACGCTGGGGCTGCTGCCGCAGTCGTCGATCGCGCCCGACGGGATCACCGTCGCCGACCTCGTGGGCCGCGGCCGCTACCCGCACCAGGGCATCCTGCGCCAGTGGTCGGCCGAGGACGAGCGGGTCGTGCGGGAGTCCATGGCACGGACCGGGGTCGCCGAACTCGCCGACCGGTACGTCGACGAGCTGTCCGGCGGTCAGCGCCAGCGCGTGTGGATCGCGATGGCCCTCGCCCAGCAGACACCGCTGCTGCTGCTCGACGAGCCGACGACCTACCTCGACATCCAGCACCAGATCGACGTACTGGACCTGTGCGCGGAGCTGCACGAGGAGCAGGGGCGCACGCTCGTCGCCGTGCTGCACGACCTCAACCACGCGGCCCGGTACGCCACCCACCTGATCGCGTTGAAGGGCGGCGAGGTCATCGCGCAGGGCGCGCCGGACGACATCGTCACGGCCGGGCTGGTGGAGGAGGTCTTCGGGCTGCGCTGCCAGGTCATCGAGGACCCGGAGACGGGGACACCGCTGGTCGTGCCGGCGGCGCGGAAGGCCCGCGCGCGGGTCGAGCAGGCGGTCGCTACAGAAGCTTCCTGAGCTGGAAGAGATCGCGCAGGCCCGCCTCGAGCTTGACCCGCCCCGAGCCCCAGGCCTTCGCGAAGTTCAGTCCGCCGCAGACCAGCGCGACCAGATCGTCGCCGGTCATGGCCAGCCTGATCTGGGCCTTCTGCACGGGAGGCCCCTGAAGGGTGTCCTGCACGACGATCCGGCCGTCCGTCATGCGGCCGACGAACGTGATGTCGAGGTCGGTGATCCGGCAGCTCACCGATCTGTCCAGGGCCGCGGCCGTACGGACGTCCCCCTCGGCGCTGCGCATGGAGTCGGAGAGCTTCTCGAGTGCGGCGCGGCACTCCTCGGTCGTGGCCATCGCGATCGACCGTACCCCAGGTGTTCGGAGTACCGTCTGGGCATGAGCGACACAGCGCCGGAGACGGGGACGGAGGGCGCGCCGGAGACCGTGCCCGAGGAGCAGGAGCACGATCCCGCCGCTCCCGCCCCGCTGGACGTCCCCCGTACCCCCACCGGCAACGCCGAGGTGGACGGCCTGCTGGGCCGGCTGGCCGACGCCGACCACCTCGCCACCGACGGACACGTCGAGGTGTACGAGGATGTACACCGGGAGCTGCGCGACGCGCTCACCGCGCTCGACGCCCGCCCGGGACCTTCGGCTCCCACCCGTCACCCGACCACCACCCCTCGATGAGACCCTTCGGGTCACACTTTTCGTATGGCGTATGGCAATAGGAGCTGAACCGAACGTGGCAGGAGTCGCACGACGCCGTCTGGACGCGGAGCTGGTCCGCCGCAAGCTCGCGCGCTCGCGTGAGCATGCCGGCCAGCTGATCGCCGCCGGGCGGGTGAGCGTCGGGAAGACCGTCGCGACCAAGTCCGCCACACAGGTCGAGACGGCGGCCGCGATCGTCGTCGCCGTCGACGGCGACGACCCCGACTACGTGTCCCGGGGCGGCCACAAGCTCGCCGGCGCGCTCGGCGCCTTCGTACCGCAGGGGCTCGTGGTGGAGGGACGGCGGGCGCTGGACGCCGGTGCGTCGACCGGCGGGTTCACCGATGTGCTGCTGCGGGCGGGCGCCGCGCACGTGGTCGCCGTCGACGTCGGATACGGACAACTCGCCTGGTCTCTCCAGAGCGATGAACGCGTCACCGTCAAGGACCGTACGAACGTACGCGAGTTGACGCTTGAAGCGATCGATGGGAAGTCTGTGGATCTTGTCGTGGGGGACTTGTCCTTCATCCCGCTGGGGCTGGTGCTGCCCGCCCTGGCACGGTGCACCGAGCCGGACGCGGACCTGGTGATGATGGTCAAGCCGCAGTTCGAGGTGGGGAAGGAGCGGCTCGGCAGCGGGGGTGTCGTACGGAGTCCGCAACTGCGGGCGGAGGCCGTGCGGGGCGTGGCCGGGAAGGCGTGGGACCTGGGGCTCGGGGTGCGGGGTGTCACCGCCAGCCCGCTGCCCGGGCCTTCGGGCAATGTCGAGTACTTTCTGTGGCTCAGGGCCGGGGCGCCTGCCCTCGACCCGGCCGACGTTGACCGTGCAGTTGCGGAGGGGCCGCGTTGACTCAGAACCGAACTCGTACCGTTTTCCTGCTCGCCCACACCGGGCGGCCCGCGGCCATCCGCAGCGCGGAGCTGGTCGTCAAGGGGCTGCTGCGTGAGGGCATCGGGGTGCGTGTCCTGGAGTACGAGGCCGCCGACCTCCCCCTGCCGGAGGAGGTGGTGCTGGTCTCCGAGGCCACTCCGCAGTGCCTGGAGGGGTGCGAGCTGCTCATCGTCCTCGGCGGTGACGGCACGCTGCTGCGCGGCGCGGAGTTCGCGCGGGCGTCCGGGGTGCCGATGCTCGGCGTCAACCTCGGGAGCGTCGGCTTCCTCGCGGAGGCCGAGCGCGACGACCTCGACAAGGTCGTCGACCGGGTGGTGACGAGGGCGTACGAGGTCGAGGAGCGGATGACCGTCGATGTCGTCGTGCATCGCAACGGGGACATCGTGCACACCGACTGGGCGCTGAACGAGGCGGCGGTGCAGAAGGCGGGCGCGGAGAAGCTGCTCGAGGTCGTCCTGGAGATCGACGGGCGGCCGGTCACCGGGTTCGGGTGTGACGGGATCGTGCTGTCCACGCCGACCGGGTCCACCGCGTACGCGTTCTCCGCCGGCGGCCCTGTGGTGTGGCCCGAGGTCGAGGCGTTGCTGATGGTGCCGATCAGCGCGCACGCGCTGTTCGCGAAGCCATTGGTGACCTCGCCGAACTCCGTGCTCGCCGTGGAGTTGCTGCCCCACATTCCGCCGGGGGTCCTGTGGTGCGACGGGCGCCGGACCTTCGAGTTGCCGCCGGGGGCCCGGGTCGAGGTGCGGCGCGGCGCCGTACCCGTGCGGCTGGCCCGGCTGCATCACGCGTCCTTCACCGACCGGCTGGTGGCGAAGTTCGCGCTGCCCGTCGCCGGCTGGCGCGGGGCCCGGTAACTCCACTCACCCGGGTGACACCTCGCCGTCGATACACATTCTTCACCTGCGGCTTCCCTGTTCGGGGCCGGGGGGCGTCGCACTTCCTCCCCCCGACCTCGTAAGGTCTTGTCCGTGTTGGAGGAGATGCGGATACGGTCGCTCGGAGTAATCGACGACGCGGTCGTCGAGCTGTCGCCAGGCTTCACCGCTGTCACGGGTGAGACGGGCGCGGGCAAGACCATGGTGGTCACCAGCCTCGGGCTGCTGCTGGGCGGGCGCGCGGACCCGGCGCTCGTGCGGATCGGCGCCGAGAAGGCGGTCGTGGAGGGGCGGATCGCCCTGCCCGCGGACGCCTCGGTGGTGGTACGGGCCGAGGAGGCCGGGGCCGAGCTCGACGACGGGGCGTTGCTCATCAGCCGTACCGTTTCCGCCGAGGGGCGGTCGCGGGCGCACGTGGGCGGGCGCAGTGTGCCCATGGGCGTGCTTGCCGAGCTCGCCGACGAGCTGGTGGCCATCCACGGGCAGACCGACCAGCAGGGGCTGCTGAAGCTGTCCCGGCAGCGGCAGGCGCTCGACCGGTACGCGGGCGACGCGGTGACCGTGCCGCTCGCCAAGTACACCGAGGCCTACCGGCGGCTGCGGGCCGTGGCCGCCGAGCTGGACGAGATCGTCACGCGCGCGCGTGAGCGGGCCCAGGAGGCCGACCTGCTGCGCTTCGGGCTCGACGAGATCGCCGGCGTGGAACCGCGCGCCGGGGAGGACGTCGAGCTGGCGGAGGAGGCCGAGCGGCTCGGGCACGCGGAGGCGCTGTCGTCCGCCGCCACGGCCGCTCACGCGGCGCTCGCCGGTGTGCCGGAGGATCCCGAGGGCATCGAGGCCACCACGCTGGTCGCGGGCGCGCAGCGGGCCCTGGAGGCCGTCAGGTCGCACGATCCGGCGCTGTCGGCGCTCGCCGACCGGATCGGGGAGATCGGGATCCTGCTGGGCGATGTGGCGGGCGAGCTCGCCGGGTACGCCGACGACCTCGAAGCCGACCCGCTGCGGCTGTCTGCCGTCGAGGAGCGGCGGGCCGCCCTCACCGCGCTCACCCGCAAGTACGGGCAGGACGTGAACTCCGTGCTCGCCTGGGCCGAGCAGAGCGTCGCCCGGCTCGGCGAACTGGACGGCGACGACGAGCGCATCGACGAGCTGACCGCCGAGCGGGACGCGCTGCGCAGCGAGCTCGGCGGGCTGGCGCAGGCACTGACGGACGCGCGCACGGAGGCAGCAGAGCGGTTCGCCGCCGCCGTGACCGCCGAGCTGGCCTCGCTGGCCATGCCGCACGCGCGCGTGTCGTTCGAGATCCGGCAGACCGAGGACCCGGAGGGCGTCGAGGTCGATGGACGGCAGGTCGCCTACGGGCCGGCCGGCGTGGACGAGGTCGAGCTGCTGCTCGCCCCGCACCCGGGCGCGCCGCCGCGGCCCATCGCCAAGGGTGCGTCCGGCGGTGAGCTCTCGCGCGTGATGCTCGCCGTCGAGGTGGTGTTCGCGGGCACGGACCCGGTGCCGACGTATCTCTTCGACGAGGTCGACGCGGGGGTGGGCGGCAAGGCGGCGGTCGAGATCGGGCGCCGCCTCGCGCGGCTCGCCAAGACCGCCCAGGTCGTGGTCGTCACCCACCTTCCGCAGGTCGCCGCGTTCGCCGACCGGCAGCTGCTGGTCGAGAAGACCAGCGACGGGTCGGTGACCCGGTCCGGCGTGAAGGTCCTGGAGGGCGAGGAACGCATCCGGGAGCTGTCCCGGATGCTGGCCGGCCAGGAGGACTCCGAGACGGCCCGGGCACACGCGGAGGAACTGCTGGCCACGGCCCGGGCGGACGGCTAGCGGCGCACGGTCACGGCCGGCGCATCGCCGCCGGCGGCCGGCGGGGGACGCCGGCTGTCGCTCCGGTAGGCAGCGACGGACAGCACGCACAGTGGGCGCGGGGCGGGCGGTACGGGGTGACTCGTACCGCCCGCCCCGTTCGGGTGCCGGGCGGCCGCCGCGTCAGTGGGCGGGGGCCGTGGGTGCCGTCGGTGCGCAGGGCGGTGGCGGCGTGAACAGGCGGGCCAGGTCGTCGAGCCGGGTGTCGAGTGCCAGGTCGGTGCGGTCGAAGGCGTTGCGCGCGGCCGAGTGCCGAGGAGACCACCGCGGCCCGCACGACGCTGTCCAGCCGCAGCCCGCCCCGTGCTCGACGAGGAGCGCCCAGCCGTATGTGCCGAGCAGGGTGGCCATGCTCACGGAGGTCGTCCGCAGGTGCAGCCAGGCGGGGCCGAAAAGATACGCACTGCGTAAGATCATGGTCGCATGCTGCGCTTCGGAGGGTCGGTTATTCGGGGTCGTCCGGGGCGGTGGCCCTGCCGGAATTCGGCTGGTTCGTGGCCATGGCGCCGGAAATCCCGCGCTGAGCCGGTTCCCATCCGAGGTTCTCATTCGAGGTTCTCATTCGGGTAATCGAACAGAACCCCGACTTCTCTCACCCGTGTGGGTGTCGCTGGGGACCCTGTGACCGGGTGTCAGGGCGCTCGACGGCACGGAACACCCGTACGTCCTGGCATCCTTGGGCGTAGTGCGTGGAGGGACGCCGGCGGTCCACCCCTGCGCCCGGCCCTTCTGTACGTTTCTTCGTGACCGTCCGACGCCGAACCAGGAGCCCCGGCCACGTGAGCAGCCACTCACCGCACGGCCAGTCGCCGCTGCGCACCGTGCAGGTGCTGGGCGGTGGCAACGCCGGCAGCAGCGCGCACGTGCGCTCCCTGGCCGCGGGGCTTGTCGCGAGGGGCGTGCGGGTGACGGTGTGCGCCCCCGGTGAGGCGGATGACACCTACGACTTCACGGGTACCGGTGCCGAACACGTGCATGTGCCGCGCAGCAGCGATCCGGGATCCGTGGCGGTGCTCCGGGCGGCCTGCACGGACGCCGACCTCGTCCACGCGCACGGACTGCACGCGTCCTTCCGGGCTGTCCTCGCCCTCAGCGGCCGGCGCACCCCGCTCATCGTCACCTGGCACAACCGCGCGCCCGCCGAGGGGGCCCGCGCCCATCTGCTGCGGCTGCTGGAGCGACGGGTCGCCAGGGCGGCGACCGTGCTCCTGGGCACCACCTCCGGCCTCGTCGACCGGGCCCGCAGGACCGGAGCGCGCGACGCGCGGCTCGCCGCCGTGGCGCTGCCCCGGCCCCGCCGGACCGAGGGGACCGAGGAGTCCGAACCGCCTTCGCCCAAGCTGCGGGCCGAACTCGGCGCCATGGGGCGCCCGTTGTTCATGGCCGTCGGCTCCCTGGACCGCCACCGCGGCTACGGTCTCCTGCTGGACGCCGCCCGCGTGTGGCGTGACCTGGACCCCGTGCCGCTGGTCGTGGTCGCGGGGGAGGGGCCGCAGCGCGCGGAGCTCCAGCGCCGCATCGAGGACGAGGAACTGCCGGTCCGGCTTCTCGGCCGACGGGACGACGTGAGCGAGCTGCTCGCCGCCGCCGACCTGGCGCTGCTCCCCGGCGGCGGGGAGTCACGGTCGGTCCTGGCGCAGGAGGCCCTGCACGCGCGTGTGCCGCTCGTCGCGGCCCTGGCCGGCGGCATCCGCGAACTCGTCGGCGACGCGGCCGAACTGGTCCCGCCACACGACCCGGAGGCCTTCGCCGCAGCCGTCGTACGCCTCCTCGACGACCCCGGACGGGCCGAACGGCTTCGCGACCTGGGCACCCGGCAGGCGGCCGGCTGGCCCACCGAGGACGAGACCGTCGCCCAGGTGCTCAGCGTCTACGACGAGCTGACGCAGCCCCAGCCGATGATCTGAGCCTTACGGCACATGCCGGCGTGCCCGCAGGGCCAGGCTCAACGCCAGGACCGTCTGCGGGTCGTCGAGGTCGGTGCCGAGCAACTCACCGATGCGGGCGAGGCGGTTGTACAGCGTCTGGCGGTTCAGATGCAGCTCGCGGGCCGTCTCCGCCTTGCGCCCCGCGTGCGCCAGATAGATCTCGAGGGTGGGCAGCAGGGGCGGCTTGGAGCGCTGGTCGTGGTCGCGGACCGGGCCGATCGCGCGGTCCACGAAGGCTGCCAGGTCGGGGTGGTCGCGCAGCCGCCACAGCAGGAGGTCGATGTCCAGGCGGCGGGCGTCGAACCAGGGGCGGTCCGGCAGGCCCTGCGCGGCGGCCGCCGTCTCCGCCGCGTGTCTGAGGCCCGCCGAGGCGGCCGCCCAGCCGCCCGCCACCCCGACCACCACCACCGGCGGCTGGGCACCGGGCCGTTGCATCCCGGCCCGCTCCACCCCGGCCCGCAGCGCCGCCGCGACCCGGTCCGCCACCGCCGGCCGCTCCGGCTCCGACCGCAGGCCCAGCAGCAACGGCACCCGGCCCTCCACCGGCCGCACGCCCAGCAGCACGGGCACACCCACCGACGCCAGCTCCTCCGCGACCGCCCGTGCGAGCACCGCCCAGCCCCCGCCGGGGGCGAGGCCGTCGCCCAGCCGCATGACGACCGGGAGCAGGGGGCCGGTGCCCGGCTTGAAGCCGAGTACCCGCGCCTGCGCCGGAGCGTCCTCCGCGGCGATCCGGCCCTCGGCGAGGTCGGTGAGGAAGTCGCCCCGTCCGCGTGCCGCGAGCTCCTCCTCCTGGCGGGCCTGCATCAGCACCACGGCCAGGATCCCGGCGGCCCGCTCGGCGGCGATCCGGTGCACGGGTGCGAGTGGGGCGCGCACGGGCAGCAGGACGAGCCGGGCGCGCACCGAACCCACCCCCGGCCCGCCCCCGGGCACGTCCACCAGCACCGAGCCGACGGGCGGCGGCGCGTCCTTGTGCGGCCCGCGCAGCCCCTCCCACACCTGGAGCGGATCCGCGCCCTCGGGGCCGGCTCCGGCGGCGTACAGGAGCTGGCCCTCGGTCGTCTCCAGGAACACGGGGTTGCCGCTGAAGTCCGCCAGGATGCCCAGGACCTGCGGTATCCCGCCCCCGCCGAGCAGTGCCTCCGTACAGCGCCGGTGCACTTCCTCGGCCTGCTGGAGCAGGGCGTAGTGGCCGTTGACGATCTCGGTGTGGATCTCTTCCGTGACCGTCACGAACGGCACCTCGCGGTGCAGTTGGACGAGGGGGAGCCCGGTGGCACGCGCCGTCTCGACCAGGGCCGCGGGCAGCCGGGTGAAGCGCGGGCCCAGCTCGATCACCAGGGCCGCGATACCCCTCTCGGCCAGGGTGCGGACGAACACCCGCTGCTCGGCCGGCCGGGTGCCGAGACCGTAGCCCGTGGTCAGCAGCAGCTCGCCGCCCTTGAGCAACGAGGCGATGTTCGGGACCTCGCCCGCGTGCACCCAGCGCACCGTGCGGCCCAGTCGGTCGGCGCCCGCGAGGATCTCGGGCAGGCCGCTGCGCAGGCCGGGCAGCTCCAGCGCGCGTCGCACGGTGATGCCGGCGCTGCGGCTGTCGAATCGGTGGTCGGGGCGGCTGTCCATGCAGCGGACGCTACCCGCGCGGACGTTCCGGTGACATCTGCGTACCGGCATGGTGCGGCCGTCGCCGGGTTGCGGCCGCTCATGGAATTCGGCGTGGCCGCGTCGGGGGCCGCGCCATCGCCGCGGCCGCCGCGCACGCCGACCGGATACTGCTCGACCTGGTCTCCCCGGAGCAGGTGCGTGAGCTGCGCGCCGAACTGGACGTGGCGGCCGAGCGGGCCGGGCGGGCGAGGCCCACGCCCGCCTTCGATGGGGAGGCCATGAGGCGCCCCTCCGGAAAGGGGCTGTTGGCTCCCAGCCTAGGCGGGCGGGCCGCGCCGGACGCGTTCAGCCGCCGTACGCCCCCGACGCCGTCAGGCGCAGGGCCGTGTCGATCAGCGGGACGTGGCTGAAGGCCTGCGGGAAGTTGCCGACCTGCCGCTGCAGGCGCGGGTCCCACTCCTCGGCGAGCAGTCCGAGGTCGTTGCGCAGGGAGAGCAGCTTCTCGAACAGCTTGCGGGCCTCGTCCACCCGGCCGATCATCGCGAGGTCGTCCGCCATCCAGAACGAGCAGGCCAGGAAGGCGCCCTCGTCACCGGGCAGGCCGTCGACGCCCTCGTCGCCGCCCGAGGTCGGGTAGCGCAGGATGAAGCCGTCCGGGGTGGACAGCTCGCGCTGGATCGCCTCGATGGTGCCGATCACGCGCTTGTCGTCCGGGGGCAGGAAGCCCATCTGCGGGATGAGCAGCAGGGACGCGTCCAGCTCCTTGGAGCCGTAGGACTGCGTGAAGGTGTTGCGTTCCTTGTCGTAGCCCTTCTCGCACACGTCCCGGTGGATGTCGTCGCGCAGCTCGCGCCACTTCTCCAGCGGGCCGTCCGCGTCCCCGGACTCGATCAGCTTGATCGTCCGGTCGACGGCGACCCAGGCCATGACCTTGGAGTGCACGAAGTGGCGGCGCGGACCGCGCACCTCCCAGATGCCCTCGTCCGGCTCGTCCCAGTGCTGCTCCAGGTAGCGGATCAGCTTGAGCTGGAGCAGGGAGGCGTAGTCGTTGCGGGCCAGGCCGGTCATGTGGCCGAGGTGCAGTGCCTCGGTGACCTCGCCGTAGACGTCCAGCTGGAGCTGGTGCGCGGCGCCGTTGCCGACCCGGACCGGGCCGGAGTTCTCGTAGCCGGGCAGCCAGTCCAGCTCGGCCTCGCCCAGCTCGCGCTCGCCCGCGATGCCGTACATGATCTGCAGGTTCTCGGGGTCGCCGGCGACGGCGCGCAGCAGCCACTCGCGCCAGGCGCGGGCCTCCTCGCGGTAGCCGGTGCGCAGCAGCGAGGACAGCGTGATGGCCGCGTCGCGCAGCCAGGTGTAGCGGTAGTCCCAGTTGCGGACGCCGCCGATGTCCTCGGGCAGGGAGGTGGTGGGCGCGGCGACGATGCCGCCGGTCGGGCCGTACGTCAGCGCCTTGAGCGTGATCAGCGAGCGGATCACTGCCTCGCGGTAGGGGCCGTGGTACGTACAGTGCTCGACCCACTCGCGCCAGAAGTCCTCGGTCGCCTGGAGCGACTGCTCGGGCTCCGGGAGCGGGGGCGGCTGCTTGTGCGAGGGCTCCCACGAGATCGTGAACGCGATCCGGTCACCCGGCGCGACCGTGAAGTCGGCGTACGTGGTCAGCGCCTTGCCGTAGGTCTCGCAGTCGGTGTCGAACCACACGGAGTCCGGGCCCGCGACGGCCACCGTGCGGCCCTCGTGCTTGTGCACCCACGGCACGACCCGCCCGTAGGAGAACCGCATCCGCAGCGCGGAGCGCATCGGGACACGGCCCGAGACGCCCTCGACGATCCGGATCAGCTGGGGGGCGCCGTCGCGAGGGGGCATGAAATCGGTCACCCGGACCGTGCCGCGCGGGGTGTCCCACTCGGACTCCAGGATGAGCGAGTCGCCCCGGTAGGTGCGCCGGGCCGCACGCGGCGGGGGCGCGTCGGAGGCGTGCGCGGGGCCGAGGCGCCAGAAGCCGTGTTCCTCGGTGCCGAGCAGACCTGCGAAGATCGCGTGCGAGTCGAAGCGGGGCAGGCACAGCCAGTCGACTGTGCCGTCCCGGCAGACCAGTGCGGCGGTCTGCATGTCTCCGATGAGTGCGTAATCTTCGATGCGCCCGGCCACGTGCAACTCCAGTCGAACGGCCACGTCACCCCCATGTGGAACGGGGGCTGTCGCTAGTGCGGTCAAGGGGTCGTTTGTAATGCGTCGTTGAGCGCTGAAGCAAAGCAGCCGCTCAGCCATATAGGCAAAACGCCGATTCCTGCTCAACGAACTGACGAGCTCTCGTTGTTCCGGTGGGGGTACGGGCGGGGGTGTGCCGTCTTGCCGACCGGGCTCGGCAGCGAGTGTCCGAGCAGGATACGACGCACGTAGATGATCTGCGTGCCGCTCCCGGCAACGCGGGTGGGCCGAACGGGTGAGCAACCGGTAAGAAACCGGTGCGGGAGGGCCGCCCGTGTCGACCCGTGCGCGGAGCGTGGCCGGAAGCCATCTCCCTGAGGCGCTGATACCCTGGTAGCCCGTGGACCGGTGGTCTCGAAGCCCCCGAACCGCACCTCCGAATCGCGACCACGGGAGCCCCCTCTTGGCCATGACGCCCAAATCCACGACGACCAAGCACATCTTCGTCACCGGGGGTGTCGCCTCCTCGCTCGGCAAGGGTCTGACGGCCTCCAGCCTCGGCATGCTGCTGAAGGCGCGGGGTCTGCGGGTCGTGATGCAGAAGCTCGACCCGTACCTGAACGTCGACCCGGGCACGATGAACCCCTTCCAGCACGGTGAGGTGTTCGTCACCAACGACGGCGCCGAGACCGACCTGGACATCGGCCACTACGAGCGCTTCCTCGACCGTGACCTGGACGGCTCCGCCAACGTCACCACCGGCCAGGTCTACAACACGGTCATCGCCAAGGAGCGGCGCGGTGAGTACCTGGGCGACACCGTCCAGGTCATCCCGCACATCACCAACGAGATCAAGCACCGCATCCGCCGGATGGCGACGGACGAGGTCGACGTAGTGATCACCGAGGTCGGCGGCACGGTCGGCGACATCGAGTCGCTGCCGTTCCTGGAGACGGTCCGGCAGGTCCGTCACGAGGTCGGCCGGGACAACGTCTTCGTGGTGCACATCTCGCTCCTGCCGTACATCGGCCCCTCGGGTGAGCTGAAGACCAAGCCGACCCAGCACTCGGTCGCCGCGCTGCGGAACATCGGTATCCAGCCGGACGCGATCGTGCTGCGCTCCGACCGTGAGGTGCCGGCCGCGATCAAGCGCAAGATCTCGCTGATGTGCGACGTCGACGAGGACGCCGTCGTGGCCTGCCCCGACGCCCGCTCGATCTACGACATCCCCAAGACCGTGCACGGGGAGGGGCTGGACGCCTACGTCGTCCGCAAGCTGGACCTGCCGTTCCGCGATGTGGACTGGACGACCTGGGACGACCTGCTCGACCGCGTCCACAACCCCGACCACGAGATCACCCTCGCCCTGGTCGGCAAGTACATCGACCTGCCCGACGCCTACCTCTCGGTCACCGAGGCGCTGCGGGCCGGGGGCTTCGCCAACAAGGCCCGCGTGAAGATCAAGTGGGTCACGTCGGACGACTGCAAGACCCCGGCGGGCGCCAAGGCGCAGCTCGAGGACGTGGACGGGATCTGCATCCCGGGCGGCTTCGGTGACCGCGGTGTGCTCGGCAAGGTCGGCGCGATCCGCTACGCCCGTGAGAACCGGATCCCGCTGCTCGGCCTGTGCCTGGGCCTGCAGTGCATCGTGATCGAGGCCGCGCGCAACCTGGCCGACATCGGCGACGCCAACTCCACCGAGTTCGACCCGGCCACCGGCCACCCGGTCATCTCCACCATGGCCGAGCAGCTCGACATCGTGGCCGGCGAGGGCGACATGGGCGGAACGATGCGCCTGGGCATGTACCCGGCCAAGCTGGCCGAGGGCTCCATCGTCCGCGAGGTGTACGACGGCAAGGAGTACGTCGAGGAGCGCCACCGGCACCGCTACGAGGTGAACAACGCCTACCGGGCCGAGCTCGAGAAGAAGGCGGGCATCCTGTTTTCCGGCACCTCGCCGGACGGCAAGCTCGTCGAGTACGTGGAGTACCCGCGTGACGTCCACCCCTACCTGGTGGCCACCCAGGCCCATCCCGAGCTGCGCTCGCGGCCCACGCGCCCGCACCCGCTCTTCGCCGGCCTGGTGAAGGCGGCGGTGCGGCGGACCGTCGAGGCGGGGCAGAGTTCGAAGTAACACACCGGTTGTACGGTGGCCGGGGTGCAAACCTTCAAGGGTGGGCACCCCGGTTTTCGTTTGCGCACGTGGCACGTGGAAGGACGCATGGCATGACGATCAAGGACACCGCCGAGGCGTGGGAGATCCGGTCCACCGAGACGCCCTTCGTCGGCAACAAGACCTCCGTCCGCACGGACGAGGTGGTCATGCCCGACGGCTCGGTGGTCGGCCGGGACTACCAGGTCCACCCGGGGTCCGTGGCCGTCCTCGCCCTCGACGACGAGGGCCGTGTCCTGCTCATCAAGCAGTACCGCCACCCGGTGCGGCAGAAGCTGTGGGAGATCCCGGCCGGTCTGCTCGACGTGCCCGGCGAGAACCCGCTGCACGCGGCCCAGCGCGAGCTGTACGAGGAGGCGCACGTCAAGGCCGAGGACTGGCGGGTGCTGACCGACGTGTACCCGACCGCGGGCGGCTGCGACGAGTCGGTACGCATCTTCCTGGCCCGCGGCCTCTCCGAGGCCGACGGGGAGCGCTTCGAGGTGGAGGACGAGGAGGCCGACATGGAGCACGCGCGGGTGCCGGTCGACGAGCTCGTCCGGGGCGTGCTCGCGGGCGAGGTGCACAGCAACTGCCTCGTCGTGGGGGTCCTCTCGCTGGTCGCGGCTCGCACCGGCGACGGGCTCGACGCGCTGCGCCCGGCGGACGCGCCCTGGCCGGCGCGCCCCTTCGACGCGTGACGGCCGTCCCGCGCCCGTCCAGAGGCCCTTCCGCGTCCGTCACATCCCCTTCGGTGTGACGATCGGCTGATCCGATCGGGGGATGTCCCGGCGGTGCCCGCCGTGCTCCTCCGGGAACGTCGCAGAGCGTGAACTAGGCTCGGGAATCGCCCGATCCGGAGTCCCGGCGGGCTTGCGCGTGCGGTGGGACGGGAGTGTGGCCCGTGACGGACCAGGCAGTGGACACAGACGGCGTGAAGCTGTCGGGACACGCTGCGACAGAGGGCCATTTCCTGGGCCGTACCCGGGAGTTGAAAGAACTGCGCGTCGACATCGAGCGCACCGGGCTGGACACCATCTCCGGGCGGAAAGCACCCCGGGCGCGTGTGCTCCTCATCGCCGGCCGGCCCGGTTCCGGGCGTACGGCGCTCGCCGAGGAGCTCGTCCGGCAGGTCGCCGACCGTTACCCGGACGGCGTCCTGCGGGCCCGCCTCGCCGAGCCCGACGGCACGCCCGTGCCGGTCGAGCGCGCCGCCCGTGAACTGCTCACCGCGCTGGACGTGCCCACCCCGCCCGGCGCCGACCAGGACGACCTCGCGGCCCTTCTGCGCCAGGCCCTCGCGGAGCGCCGCGCACTGCTCCTGCTCGACGACGCGGCCGGCGCCGAACAGGTCGACGCGCTGCTCCCCGACGCCCCCCAGTGCCTTCTCGTCGCCGTCTCCGCCGGACCGCTGACCGGCATCGCGGACGTCCGCCCCTGCACCCTGGGCGGCCTGGACACCAAATCCGGCCTCGAACTGCTGACCCGGTACACCGGCTCGGTCCGCATCACCGTCGACCCGCGCTCCGCCGAGGGCCTCGTGGAGGCCTGCCAGGGCCAGCCCGCCGCGCTGAACCTGGCCGGCGGCTGGCTCGCCGCGCGACCCCAGGCGGCCGTCGCCGACCTGGCCAAGCAGCTCCACGCGGAGAGCGACGAGGGCTCCCCGCTCAGCCGGGTCTTCCGGCTCGTGCACGCGGCGCTGCCCGCCCCCGCCGCCCGGACACTGCGCCTGCTCTGCCTCGCCCCGGCGGGTCTCGCGGACCCGCACACCGCCTCCGCGCTCGCCGGCTGCTCGGTGGAAGCCGCCCGCACCACCCTGGACGACCTCACCGCCCTGGGCCTGCTGCGGGCCGTGGACTCCCCGCTGCCCCAGTACGAGGTCCCCGGCTGCCTGTACCCCCTGCTGCGCGCCGCCGCCGAGACCCACGACCGCCCGGCCGAGCTCCAGCTGGCCCGGGCCCGCATGCTGGAGCGAACGGTACGGCTGCTCCAGTCCTGCCGGGCCATCACCGAGACCGACAGCCTCCAGGCCCGCGAGAAGCTCCAGGGCACCCCCGGCGCCCTGCGCTTCCCCACCCCGCGCGCGGCCGCCGAGTGGCTGCGGGTCCGCCGGCCCGCCCTGCTCGCCTCGGCGCGCCTGGCGGTCGCCGACGGGGAGCTGGACACCCTGGCCCGCCGACTGATGTCCCAGCTGGTCAGGGCGATGGTCGCGCACTTCGGCACCCAGGCGGCGGCGTCCGACCTGTACGGCGTCCACCAGCTCGTCCTGGACGTGGCCGGGCGCCGGAACCTGCCCCGCGAGAAGGCCGCCGCCCTGCTGAATCTTGCCGACGTCGACGCCAGGACCGGCCGTACGGCGGAGGCGCTGACGCGCTACCGGGCCGCGCTGGACGCCGGACGCGAGGCGAACGACCCGTACGCGATCGGCCGCGCGATGGAATCCGTAGGCGGCGCGCATCTCCAACTCGAGGACTACGACCGGGCCGCCGACTGGTTCGGACGGGCCCTCGCCCAGCGCCTGGCCCGGGACGAGCGCGCGGAGGCCGCCCGGCTCTACGGCCGCATCGCCACCGCGCACACCTACGCGGGCCGCTACGGCGAGGCGCAGCGGGCCTGGCGGGCAGCGGCCGCCGGGCACCGCAAGAACGGCGATGTCGGCGCGTACGCGCGGGCGTTGAGCGAGCTGGCCCGGGTCCAGGAGTACGCGGGACGCCCCGAGGAGTCGCTGCGTACCTGTGAGGAGGCCGTGGAGTGGGCCCGGCGCGCCGAGGACACGCGTCTTGAGGCCGCCGTGCAGCTGAGGCTGGCAGACACCCTGGAGCGGCTCGGCGACCCGACGGCGGCCGCCCTGCACCGGGGCGCGGCCGAGCGCATCCTGGGAGAGGAGCTCCCGGACCGCGATGCGGAACCCGATGCGGAACCCGATGCGGAACCCGGTCCGGAGCCGGGTCCGGGGCCGGATTCGGGGCCGGATTCGGAGCCGGAGGCCGAGCCAGAACAGGCGGATCACCTGGAACACCGCGCTAACACCTGCGAAATCCGTAGTACACCTGCTGAAGATTGATGCAATGAAAGGCTAGACAGCGGGAACGCCTTCATTAGACTGGCTCTGCCGCACGTTCTCCTGCGGTGTGTCCCGGTGTGCCCTGTACCTCCGGGAATGTCTTGCTGTTTCCCCACACCCTCTGAGCCAAGGACCGTGATCCACGTGAAGGTCGGCATCCCCCGCGAGGTCAAGAACAACGAGTTCCGGGTGGCCATCACCCCCGCCGGTGTGCACGAGCTGGTGCGCCACGGCCACCAGGTCGTCGTCGAACGAGGCGCCGGTGTCGGCTCGTCGATCACGGACGAGGAGTACGTGGCCGCCGGCGCGCTGATCCTCGAGACCGCCGACGAGGTGTGGGCCACGGCCGACCTGCTGCTCAAGGTCAAGGAGCCCATCGCGGAGGAGTACCACCGCCTCCGCAAGGACCAGACGCTCTTCACCTACCTGCACCTGGCCGCGTCCAAGGAGTGCACGGACGCCCTCGTCGAGTCCGGCACCACGGCGATCGCCTACGAGACCGTCGAACTGCCGAGCCGCGCGCTGCCGCTGCTCGCCCCGATGTCCGAGGTCGCGGGCCGCCTGGCCCCCCAGGTCGGCGCCTACCACCTGATGCGCGCCAACGGCGGCCGCGGTGTGCTGCCCGGCGGTGTGCCGGGTGTGCTGGCCGCCAAGGCGGTCGTCATCGGCGGCGGTGTCTCCGGCTGGAACGCCGCGCAGATCGCCATCGGCATGGGCTTCCATGTGACGCTGCTCGACCGCGACATCAACAAGCTCAAGGAGGCCGACAAGATCTTCGGTACGAAGATCCAGACGGTCGTCTCCAACGCCTTCGAACTCGAGAAGGCCTGCCTCGAGGCCGACCTCGTCATCGGCGCCGTCCTCATCCCGGGAGCCAAGGCCCCCAAGCTGGTCACCAACGAACTGGTGTCCCGGATGAAGCCCGGAAGTGTCCTTGTCGACATCGCGATCGATCAGGGAGGCTGCTTCGAGGACTCCCGTCCGACCACCCACGCCGAGCCGACCTTCCCGGTCCACGGGTCGGTCTTCTACTGCGTCGCCAACATGCCCGGCGCGGTCCCCAACACCTCCACCTACGCGCTCACCAACGCCACGCTGCCCTACATCGTCGAACTCGCCGACAAGGGCTGGGTGGAGGCGCTGCGCCGTGATCCCGCGCTGGCCAAGGGTCTCAACGCCCATGACGGAAAAGTCGTTTACCGCGAGGTCGCGGAGGCGCACGGCCTGGAGCACGTGGAACTGGAGTCCCTGCTCGGCTGAGTCCCGCGCCGAGCCGCTCGGCCAAGTGACCCGGGGGGAAAAGGCGATACGTCAACACAGGTCGTCAACCGCGCGCACCCGGCCGGACCTTGCCCGACAAGGTCCGGCCGGATGTGTGTATGGTCACTTTGCGGCTCTCGGTCAACTCGCCTCGAACGTAACCCTTGGACCGATTCGTACACCGGCGAAACCTGCCGTGCGACGGCCGTACGCCCTTGACAGCGGGATGTTTCATTGCCGACACATCGGGCCGGGTCCGGCGGATTGTGTTGCTGCGGACGCCCGACACGCCATAGAGTCGCCAACCGTCGGCATGGTGCCACGCTGACCTTGTCTAGAAGTTTCCTGGTCACCAAGGAGGTAAGACGACTTGTGAATGAGTCGACATTTGCTCCCGGGGGTGGTCAACCAGGAATGCCGACGCGGGCCCGGGTTTCCGCGGGGCTCGAGGCTGTCGGCTCCGTCGCTGTCCGAACCTTCGCAGCCCACCAGAGCCAGCGCAGCCCCCATATGGCTCTGTCAGCACCCCAGAGCATGGATGGCCATTACGTGAACGCCATGGCCGGCGACGGGAGTGGCGCGCCCCGCAACCACTTCGCCGACTACGACGAACTGCCCGAAGGGCACTTCTACGATCCCGATGCCGAGTACGAGCCGGACCCGGAATACGCGGCCACGCTCGCGCCCGACGCGGCCCGACAGCGCCGTGAGCGCGTCGGTCCGACCGGACGCCCGCTGCCGTACTTCCCGATCCCGGGCCCGCTGACCCAGCACGGCCCCGCGACGATCATCGCGATGTGCAACCAGAAGGGCGGCGTGGGCAAGACCACGTCGACCATCAACCTGGGTGCCGCGCTCGCGGAGTACGGCCGGCGCGTGCTGCTCGTGGACTTCGACCCGCAGGGCGCGCTGTCGGTCGGTCTCGGTGTCAATCCCATGGAGCTCGACCTCACCGTCTACAACCTGCTCATGGAGCGGGGAATGGCGGCGGACGAGGTGCTCCTCAAGACGGCGGTCCCGAACATGGACCTGCTGCCCAGCAACATCGACCTGTCGGCCGCCGAGGTCCAGTTGGTCTCCGAGGTCGCGCGCGAGTCCACGCTCCAGCGTGCGCTCAAGCCGCTGATGGACGACTACGACTACATCGTCATCGACTGTCAGCCCTCGCTCGGTCTGCTCACCGTGAACGCCCTGACGGCCGCTCACAAGGTGATAGTGCCGCTGGAGTGCGAGTTCTTCGCCCTCCGGGGCGTGGCGCTGCTGACCGAGACCATCGAGAAGGTCCAGGAACGGCTCAACCCGGAGCTGGAACTCGACGGGATCCTCGCCACGATGTACGACTCGCGCACCGTGCACAGCCGTGAGGTGCTCGCGCGGGTTGTCGAGGCCTTCGACGACCACGTGTACCACACGGTCATCGGGCGCACGGTCCGCTTCCCGGAGACCACGGTCGCCGGTGAGCCGATCACCACGTACGCCTCCAACTCAGTCGGCGCCGCCGCCTACCGTCAGCTCGCCAGGGAGGTGCTCGCCCGGTGTCCCGCCGAGTGAGTCTGCCGGGGGCCGACGAACTCTTCCGTACGACAGGGGGAATGGCGCTTCAGCCGTCCGCGTCCCGGCGTTCCGCCAACGGCGAGGCCCGGGTGCCGGCTCCGGCCGGCGAGAGCGACGGGGTGGCGGCCGGCGGCGCGGAGGACGCGCCGCAGGCCGTGCCCGCGCAGGGCGGTGACGGCGAGGGTGCCGAGCACGCGGCGGCCGGCACGGGTCAGACCGACGCAGGGGAGTCCCGCACCCGGGGCGTCCCCGGGGAGCGCTCCGAGCGCCGGCAGGGCCAGCAGGAAGGTTCTGCCTCCGCCGACGCCCAGTCGCGCAAGCGCGGACGGCAGCCGTCCCGCAGGCCCAGCGGCCGGGAGCGGCACGACGAGAAGATCACCGTCTATGTCTCCGCCGAGGAGCTCATGGACCTGGAGCACGCCCGTCTGGTGCTCCGGGGCGAACACGGGCTGGCCGTGGACCGGGGGCGCATCGTCCGCGAGGCGGTCGCCGTGGTCCTCGCCGACCTGGAGAGCCGCGGGGACGCCAGCATCCTCGTACGACGACTTCGCGGGCGGTAGCGGTAGCCTGCGAGGGCCATGACCTCGAACGACGCTCCCGCATCTGCCTCCGGCGGTTCAGCCGGTCGCAGGCGTGCGCTGGGGCGCGGGCCGGGATCGGCTCCGCCGGAGGCGGCCGTCCCACCTCCGCCGCCGGAGGCGCCGCCGGCCTCGGCGCCCGATGCGCCGTCGGGCGCGGTTGAGCCTGCGCCTTCTGCCGAAGGGCGGGGTGGTGGGCCCGAGGGGTCGCGGCGGCCCGCTGTCGGGCGTTCGGAGTCCTCTTTGGCGGAGGCGGCGTCGGCCTCGATGCCTGGCGTGCCGCCGGGCCTCGTCGAGCCTGCGCTTCCTGCCGACGGGAGGGGTGGCGGTGGGACTGAGCGGTCGCAGTCGCCCGCAGTCGAGCTTTCCGGGCCCTCGGGGCTCCCCGGGGCCCCTGAGCCCTCTGAGTCCCGTGACGGCGTCTTCAAGGTCCGTCTCTCGAACTTCGAGGGGCCCTTCGATCTGCTGCTCCAGTTGATCTCCAAGCACAAACTGGACGTGACCGAGGTCGCGCTCTCGCAGGTCACCGACGAGTTCATGGCGTACATCCGGGCGATGGGCCCGGACTGGGACCTGGACCAGACGACCGAGTTCCTGGTCGTGGCCGCCACGCTGCTCGATCTCAAGGCGGCCCGGCTGCTGCCCGCCGCGGAGGTCGAGGACGAGGCCGACCTGGCCCTGCTGGAGGCCCGCGACCTGCTGTTCGCCCGGCTGCTCCAGTACCGGGCCTACAAGCGGGTCGCCGACGTCTTCACGCAGCGGCTCGAGAGCGAGGCCCGGCGCTACCCCCGTACCGTCGGTCTGGAACCGCACCACGCGGCGCTGCTCCCCGAGGTCGTCATCAGCATCGGCGCGGAGGGGTTCGCGCGGCTGGCGGTGAAGGCGATGCAGCCCAGAGCCAAGCCGCAGGTGTACGTGGACCACATCCACGCCCCGCTGGTGAGCGTGCAGGAGCAGGCCGGGATCGTGGTCGCGCGGCTCAGGGAGCTCGGCGAGGCCAGTTTCCGGACGCTGGTCGACGACACCGAGGACACCCTCACCGTCGTGGCCCGCTTCCTCGCGCTCCTCGAGCTGTACCGGGAGAAGGCCGTCGCCCTCGACCAGGAGACCGCGCTCGGTGAGCTGCTGGTGCGCTGGACCGGTGGGGACGGCAACGCGCGGCCGATGGTCACGGACGAGTTCGACCGGCCGCCCGAGGCGCCCGAGAAGGAGGCGAGGACATGAGCGAGGAGACCGTCGCCGCACTCGACCTCAAGCCGGCCCTGGAGGCCGTCCTGATGGTCGTCGACGAGCCCGCGACCGAGGAGCACCTCGCGAAGATCCTCCAGCGGCCCCGGCGCAGGATCGCGGACGCGCTGCGCGAGCTGGCCGACGAGTACACCGTGCAGGGGCGCGGTTTCGAGCTCAGGCTCGTCGCGGGCGGCTGGCGGTTCTACACCCGGCCCGAGTACGCGGCGGCCGTCGAGGGCTTCGTGCTGGACGGCCAGCAGGCCCGGCTCACCCAGGCGGCGCTGGAGACCCTGGCGGTCGTCGCGTACCGCCAGCCGGTCGGCCGCAGCAGGGTCTCCGCGGTGCGCGGAGTGAACTGCGACGGCGTGATGCGCACCCTGCTCCAGCGCGGTCTGGTCGAGGAGGCGGGCGCGGAACCCGAAACAGGTGCGATCCTGTACGTGACGACGAACTACTTTCTGGAGCGGATGGGCCTGCGCGGCCTGGACGAGCTCCCGGAGCTCGCGCCCTTTCTCCCCGAGGCGGAGGCGATCGAGGCCGAGATGCTGGAAGGGGTCCCGTCGTTCGATCCGGACGCACCGGATGCAGATGCAGACGACACGACGACGACGGAACTTTGATGCGAAGCAGTGGCAGTGGCAGTGGCAGCAACAACGGGCGCGGTAAGCCCCGGGGCGCCGGTGGGGGCGGTTCCCAGCCGAGGGGCGCGGGAGGCCGTGATGAGCGGTCGAGGGGCGCGGGAGGCCGCGACGAGCGGTCGAGGGGCGCCGGAGGGCGTGACGAGCGGTCGAGGGGCGCGGGAGGCCGCGACGAGCGGTCGAGGGGCGCCGGAGGCCGCGACGAGCGGTCGAGGGGCGCCGGAGGCCGCGACGACCGGCCCAAGGGCGCGGGAGACCGCAACGACGGGCCCAAGCGCCCCGGCAAGCCCCGCCCCGAGGAGCGCCGCTACGACGTGGGTCCCGGCGCCACCCACGAGGGCCCGAAGGCCGGGCGCGGCGGCGCGGCCCGCGGCGGCGCCAAGGGCGGCCCCAAGCAGGGGCAGCAGCGCGTTGGACGCACCGAGCCCGCCCGCTCCCGCGAGTACGAGACGCGGGCCGAGGAGCGCAACCGGGACCGGTACGCGGGCAAGAAGGAAGTCAAGCTGCCCAAGACCTTCCCGGGCGCCGAGCAGGAGGGCGAGCGGCTGCAGAAGGTCCTCGCGCGCGCGGGCTACGGCTCCCGGCGCGCCTGCGAGGAGCTGATCGAGCAGGCGCGGGTCGAGGTCAACGGCGAGATCGTCCTGGAGCAGGGCAAGCGGGTCGACCCGGAGCACGACGAGGTCAAGGTCGACGGCCTGACGGTCGCCACCCAGTCGTACCAGTTCTTCTCGCTGAACAAGCCGGCCGGCGTCGTCTCCACGATGGAGGACACCGAGGGCCGTCAGTGCCTCGGCGACTACGTGACCAACCGCGAGACGCGGCTGTTCCACGTGGGGCGGCTCGACACCGAGACCGAGGGCGTCATCCTGCTCACCAACCACGGCGAGCTGGCGCACCGGCTGACCCACCCCAAGTACGGCGTGAAGAAGGTCTACCTCGCGCACATCGTGGGCCCGATCCCGCGTGACCTGGGCAAGCGGCTGAAGGACGGCATCCAGCTGGAGGACGGGTACGCGAAGGCGGACCACTTCCGGGTCGTCGAGCAGACCGGCAAGAACTACCTGGTCGAGGTGACCCTGCACGAGGGCCGCAAGCACATCGTGCGCCGGATGCTGGCGGAGGCCGGCTTCCCGGTCGACAAGCTCGTCCGCGTCTCCTTCGGCCCGATCACCCTGGGTGACCAGAAGTCGGGCTGGCTGCGACGGCTGTCCAACACCGAGGTCGGCATGCTGATGAAGGAAGTCGACCTCTAGGCACTCCCGAGGCCAAGGACTCCCGAGGCTCAGGCTTTATGGACTCCTGAGGCTCCCGGCCCTTGTGCGCGACCGCACCCCCTTTTTATAGTCGTAGTGACTATTAAGAGGGGGTGTTCGTCGTGCGGGGTTACGACAGGTACGCCCACGAACCCTTCGCCGTCACGGTCGACCTCGCCGTCCTCACGCTCCGCGCGGGCGCCCTGCACGTGCTGCTCGTCGAGCGCGGCCAGGAGCCGTACGCCGGCCGGTGGGCGCTGCCCGGGGGCTTCGTGCGCCCGGACGAGTCCGCCGAGACGGCCGCCCGGCGCGAACTCGCCGAGGAGACCGGCCTGAAGGACGTCTCCGGGCTGCACCTCGAGCAGTTGCGCACCTACAGCGAGCCCGACCGCGACCCCCGGATGCGGGTCGTGTCCGTCGCCTTCGCCGCCCTGCTGCCCGACGCCCCCGAGCCGACGGGCGGCGGCGACGCGGCCCGTGCCTGCTGGCTGCCGTACGACGGCACGGAGCCGCTCGCCTTCGACCACGACCGCATCCTGGCCGACGCCCACGAGCGGGTCGGCGCCAAGTTCGAGTACACCTGTCTCGCCACGGCCTTCTGCCCGCCCGAGTTCACCCTCGGGGAACTCCAGCAGTGCTACGAGACGGTGTGGGGGACAGGGCTCGACCGCCCCAACTTCCGTCGCAAGGTGCTCGCCAGTGCGGGTTTCGTCGAACCCGTACCCGGGGCCGTACGCCTGACCGGCGGCCGCGGCAAGCCCGCCGCCCTCTACCGAGCGGGCGGCGCCACCGCGCTGCACCCGCCCCTGCTGCGACCGCCCCGGGAAGGACGATCCGCATGACCACCTCGACCACCGTCAGGAAGCGCGCCACCGGGTCCCTGCTGGGACTCGCGCTGGGGGACGCGCTCGGGTTCCCCACCGAGTTCAACGACATTCCGTCGATCCTCGCCAAGTGCGGCCCCTGGCGGCAGATGGAGCTGCCGAAGCGCGCCTTCGTCTCCGACGACACCCAGATGACCCTCGCACTCGGGCGAGCCATGCGGACGGCGATGGACCGGGGGCTGCTCGTACCGACGGCACTGGCCCGCCCGCTGCGCGGGGAGTTCGTGGACTGGTACCAGTCACCGGACAACAACCGGGCCCCTGGGCGGACCTGCCTGACCGCCTGCAACCTGCTCAAGGACGAGAAGCGCGACTGGCGCGACGCCAGCCAGATCGGCTCCAAGGGCTGCGGTGCCAACATGCGCGTCGCCCCCGTCGGCCTGGCCCCCGGGCTCAGCGAGGAGCAGCGTGCCGGGGCCGCCCAGCTCCAGTCCGCCCTCACCCACGGGCACCCCACCGCGCTCGCCGCGTCCGACCTCACCGCGCACGCCGTACGGCTGCTCACCCAGGGTGCCGAGCCGGCGGCCCTGATCGGGCTCCTCAGGGCGTACGCCGTCGACAACCGCTCCCGCTACCACCACCGCTGGCTCGGTGACCTGTGGACCCGCAGTCAGGACCCCGGCCCGGAGCGCTTCATCGAGCGCGGCTGGGACGACTGCCTGGACGTGCTGGAGCGCCTCCAGGAGGCCCTGCGCGACCCTGATCCCGAGAGCGACCCGTGCCTGGCCACCGGGGCGGGGTGGATCGCCGAGGAGGCCATGGCCACCGGTCTGCTGTGCTTCCTGCTCTTCCCCGACGAACCGGTGACCGCGCTGCGCCGGGCCGCCTGTTCGTCCGGGGACTCCGACTCCATCGCCTGTCTTGCGGGCGCCTTCGCGGGCGCGTACGCCGGGGCCGACGCCTGGCCGACGGCGTGGGCGGACCGGATCGAGTACCAGGGGGAGCTGGTGACGCTCGGGGCGCTCTGGGACCAGTGATCAGGCCGGCTTGATCACGTCAGTTTGATGGCGCCGCCCTCCACGGCGATCTGCTTCGCGGGCAGCGGCTTCGGGGCCGGGCCACCGGCCACCGAGCCGTCGGCGATGTGGTACTTGCTGCCGTGGCACGGACAGTCGATGGTGCCGTCCGCGACCTTGTTCACGATGCAGCCCATGTGGGTGCAGATCGCGGAGAAGGCCTTGAAGTCGTCCTTGGCGGGCTGGGTGACGACGACCTTCTGGTCCGCGAAGATCTTGCCGCCGCCGACCGGGATGTCGGTCGTCTTCGCCAGCTGCCCGGCGGCCGAGGTGGCGGAGGACTTCTCGGAGGACGAGCCGTTGTTGTCGCCGTAGTCGCTACAGCCCGCCGTGAGCGCCGCTGCCGCGCCGCCCGTCGCCAGGAGAACCGTGCGCCGTGTCGCGGGGAGGGTCATGTCGTCACTCCGAAGGTGCGGAAGAACCAGAGGGCCGAGGTCAGCCAGATGGTCGTGAGCACGGCGAAGACGAGTCCGCCGACGACCGGCAGCAGCCATCCCGGGAGTCGCTCCGAGCGGAGCAGCAGCATCTTGGCACTGAATGCGCCGAAGAAGAAGCAACCCAGGAGGGAGTGCCACATAACGCGCGTTTCGTATGTCTGATAGCCAAGCGCGTACAAGCAGTGCACCGCAACCGGGACCGCGATCAGGAAAGCCGCGCGGCCGGACCAGCGGTGCAGCGTGCCGGACCAGGCAGGCCCCGGCAGCTTTCCGTAGAGCATCAGCGCCGAGACGAGCTGGACCAGCGCGAAGAACATCGCGGTCGTCGCCAGCCACGACTTGACCGCGCCCGTGCTGCTGAAGCCGGCCAGGTTGAAGGCCGTCCCGGCCGGGTCGTGCACCTTGCCGTACACGCCCAGGGCGAGCGCCACGGCGGCGGCGGCGAGCGCCGGCACCAGATAGCGGGCCGGGTGCGGGCCGGGCCGCCCGGGTCCGGGGAAGCCCTGGGTGGCGGCGTTCGGGTCGACGGTCATGGTGGCTCCCTGCTCGAAGGGGTCAGGGGGTGGCGGGGCGGGCCGTGAGCTGCTGTCCGTCGACCGTCACCACGCCGGTCCGCGGGTCGATGCGGGGCGCGGGGGAGGGCTCGCCGTCTCGGGTGACGATGCCGACCTGGCTGCCGTCCCGCAGTACGATCCAGCCGCCGTCGATCTTCGCGGAGCGCACGGTGGCCGTCGCCCGCCACAGCCCGGACGGCTTCTTCGCCCGGTCCGCCGTGAAGGCGTGGTGCCCTCCGCCGACGTCCACCGTGCCGTCGATCACTTTCCCGTCCTCCAGCGTGCCGTCCAGCTTCGCGCCGTTCTTCCCGGTGAGACGCAGCGTGCCGTCGGCACCGACGTCGCCCTTGAGCCAGGACTCCTTCGTGCGCCCGTCGCAGAAGTACGCGATCGCCTTGCCGTCACGGACGGAGACGGCGATCGACGCCGCGTCGTCGTCCGTGCGGCCGGCGTAGTCGGCGTCGGCGGCCGGGAGCCGGGACGGAGAGGGAGTGGGGGAGGGCGCGGGAGAGGCCGCGCTCCGGGCGGGGGCCGGGGTCGGTGACCTCTCCTCGTACGGGGACGAGGCGGGCTTCGTCCCCGTCGTCGCGTCGAGCGTCAGCAGGAACAGGCCGAGTACCAGTCCCGCGAGAAGGGTGAGCAGGGGTCCTGGACGCTTCATGCCGGGCCTTCCCCGATGTGGGTGTCCTGCCGTCAGAGTGCCATGAGAGCGCAGGCCGCACGCGCCGTAAAGGGCGTACGGAGGCGTTCCCGTCTCGGCACGCGGGCGGCGCGCACCGGACCGGGGCGGGCTGACTAGGCTGGCTGCGTCAGGAGCCGTAGTCGGCACGTCGGTGCGCGGGTACGTGAGTGAGTACGTGAGCAAGGAGCAGCGCCGTGGCGGTACGAGCGGTCCGGGGAGCCGTCCAACTCGAGCGGGACGAGGCGGGCCACATGGACGAGCAGGTCGGGGCCCTGCTCACCGCCGTCCTGGAGCGCAACTCGCTCAGCGCCGACGACCTGATCAGCATCTGGTTCACGGCCACACCGGATCTGCACAGCGACTTCCCGGCGGCCGCGGCCCGCAAGCTCGGCATCGTCGACGTGCCGCTGATCTGCGCCCAGGAACTCGACATCGCGGGCGCCATGCCGCGCGTCGTCCGCATCCTCGCGCACGTCGAGTCCGACCGGGCGCGCGCCGACATCAGCCATGTCTACCTCGGTGCCGCCGCCGCCCTGCGCAGGGACATCGCGCAGTGAGGACCGCGCTCGTCATCGGAACCGGGCTGATCGGTACGTCCGCCGCGCTGGCCCTCACCCAGCGGGGCGTCGTCGTCCACCTCGCCGACCACGACTCCGGACAGGCCCGTACGGCGGCGGCGCTCGGCGCCGGCACCGACGAGGAGCCGGGGGGCCCGGTCGACCTCGCGATCGTCGCCGCTCCGCCCGCCCATGTGGCCGCTGTGCTCGCCGACGCGATGCGCCGGGGGGTGGCCCGCGGCTACCTCGACGTGGCCAGCGTGAAGGGGGGGCCGCGCCGCGAGCTGCAGGCGCTCGGCCTCGACCTGTCGGCCTACATCGGCAGCCACCCCATGTCCGGCCGCGAGAAGTCGGGCCCGCTGGCCGCGACCGGCGACCTGTTCGAGGGCCGCCCGTGGGTGCTGACGCCGACCCGGGACACCGACACCGAGGTGCTCAACCTCGCCCTGGAACTGGTCTCGCACTGCCGTGCCGTCCCGGTGGTCATGGACGCGGACGCCCACGACCGGGCGGTGGCACTGGTCTCCCACATGCCGCACCTGGTCTCCAGCCTGGTCGCGGCGCGTCTGGAGCACGCCGAGGAGGCCGCCGTCCGGCTGTGCGGGCAGGGCATCCGGGACGTCACCCGGATCGCCGCCTCCGATCCCGGCATGTGGATCGACATCCTGTCCGCGAACCCGGGACCGGTCGCCGACCTGCTCACCGACGTCGCCGCCGACCTGGACGAGACCGTCCAGGCCCTGCGCTCCCTCCAGTCCTCCGACGACGCCAAGCGCCGCGAGGGCGCCGGCGGCATCCAGGACGTGCTGCGCCGCGGCAACGCGGGCCAGGTCCGGGTCCCCGGGAAGCACGGGGCCGCTCCGCGGGAGTACGAGGTGGTCGCGGTGCTCATCGACGACCAACCGGGGCAGCTGGCCCGCATCTTCGCCGACGCCGGACAGGCGGGCGTCAACATCGAGGACGTACGCATCGAGCACGCGACCGGGCAGCAGGCCGGCCTGGTGCAGCTGATGGTGGAGCCGAAGTCCGCGGTGGTGCTGTCCTCCGCATTGCGTGAGAGAGGGTGGGCCATCCGTCAGTAGCCGGGGACTGCCGCCCCCCCCGGGCCCCCGCTTTCGGCCCTGAAGGGGCCTCGTCTCGAACGCCGGACGGGCTGGATGATGCCGGCCGGCGGCGAGAGGGAGCCGACGTGCGGCCGGACGAGTGACCTGTGCCCGGTAACCTGGTGCGGGGCGCGGTCGCGTCCCGCACATCCACCGCCTCGCACCAGGAAGGTGTCCCCCCGTGGAATACGGCGCCGCCCAGCCCGTGATTGTCGCCATCGACGGCCCCTCGGGCACCGGCAAGTCGAGCACGTCCAAGGCCGTGGCCGCCCAGCTCGGGCTGAGCTACCTGGACACCGGCGCCCAGTACCGGGCGATCACGTGGTGGATGGTGACCAACGGGATCGACATCGAGGACCCCACGGCGATCGCCGCCGTCGCCGGCAAGCCGGAGATCATCTCCGGCACCGACCCGGCCGCCCCGACGATCACGGTCGACGGCACGGATGTGGCCGGCCCGATCCGCACCCAGGAGGTCACCTCCAAGGTCAGCGCGGTGAGCGCCGTACCCGAGGTGCGGACCCGGATCACCGAGCTCCAGCGCTCGCTGGCGGCTTCCGCCGGGAACGGGATAGTCGTCGAGGGGCGGGACATCGGTACGACCGTGCTGCCCCACGCCGATCTGAAGGTCTTCCTCACCGCCTCTCCGGAGGCCCGTGCCGCCCGGCGCAGCGGCGAGCTGAAGAGCGCGGACGTCCACACCACCCGCGAGGCGCTGATCAAGCGGGACGCGGCCGACTCCTCCCGCAAGACCTCACCGCTCGCCAAGGCGGACGACGCCGTCGAGGTGGACACCACCGAGCTGACGCTGGCCCAGGTCATCGAGTGCGTCGTCACCCTCGTCGAGGAGAAGCGGGTCGCTGAGTGACTTCTGGGTCCGCGCCCTCGGAGAAGGGCGCCGAGGTCGGGCGGCGCATCGGCGTCGGCCTGATGTACGGGCTGTTCAGGCCGCGCGTGCTGGGCGCCTGGAAGGTGCCGGCCAGCGGTCCGCTGATCTTCGCGATCAACCACTCGCACAACGTCGACGGCCCTATGGTGATGGGCGTGGCGCCCCGGCCGACGCACTTCCTGATCAAGAAGGAAGCGTTCATCGGGCCCCTCGACCCGTTCCTGACCGCCATCGGCCAGCTCAAGGTCGACCGTGACACCACCGACCGGACGGCGATCACCCGTGCCGTGGGCGTACTGGAGAGCGGCGGGGTCCTCGGGATCTTTCCCGAGGGCACCCGTGGCGAGGGTGACTTCGCCGCCCTGCGGGCCGGCCTCGCGTACTTCGCGGTGCGTGGCGGGGCTCCGATCGTGCCCGTCGCCGTACTGGGAAGTTCCGAACGGCGCGGACGGTTGATAAAGGCACTGCCTCCGCTGCGCACCCGCGTCGACGTCGTCTTCGGCGACCCGTTCGAGGCGGGCGACGGCAGCGGGCGGCGGACCCGCAAGGCGCTGGACGCGGCCACCGAACGCATCCAGAAGCAGCTTGCCGCACACCTGGAAAACGCCAGGCGCCTGACCGGGCGCTGAGCGACACTGAATACCGAGTAGTGGATCAACCCGAACAAAACGGCTGTTCCACCGATCACCACGAATGAACGACGAGGTACGGACTTCATGAACGACCACAGCCAGCCCGACGGCTCGGAAGCCTTCGAGCATGATCACGGGGCGCTCGGCGACGCCGAGTACGCGGAGTTCATGGAGCTCGCCGCCGTCGAGGGCTTCGACATCGAGGACGTCGAGGGGGCGATCGAGGAAGCAGGCCACGGGCCGCTGCCGGTGCTCGCCGTCGTCGGCCGCCCCAATGTCGGCAAGTCGACCCTGGTGAACCGGATCATCGGCCGCCGCGAGGCGGTCGTCGAGGACAAGCCCGGTGTCACCCGCGACCGGGTCAGCTACGAGGCCGAGTGGGCGGGCCGCCGCTTCAAGCTCGTCGACACCGGCGGCTGGGAGCAGGACGTCCTCGGTATCGACGCCTCCGTGGCCGCGCAGGCCGAGTACGCGATCGAGACCGCCGACGCCGTTGTCTTCGTCGTGGACGCCAAGGTCGGCGCCACCGACACCGACGAGGCGGTCGTACGGCTGCTGCGCAAGGCCGGCAAGCCCGTCGTGCTGGCCGCCAACAAGGTCGACGGCCCGAGCGCCGAGGCCGACGCGGCCTACCTGTGGTCCCTGGGCCTCGGCGAGCCGCACCCGATCTCCGCGCTGCACGGCCGCGGCACCGGCGACATGCTGGACGCCGTCCTGGAGGCACTGCCGGAGGCTCCCGCGCAGACCTTCGGCACCGCGGTCGGCGGCCCGCGCCGCATCGCGCTCATCGGCCGCCCGAACGTCGGCAAGTCCTCGCTGCTGAACAAGGTGGCCGGCGAGGACCGCGTCGTCGTCAACGAGATCGCGGGCACCACCCGCGACCCGGTCGACGAGCTGATCGAACTCGGCGGGGTGGTCTGGAAGTTCGTCGACACTGCGGGCATCCGCAAGCGCGTCCACCTCCAGCAGGGCGCCGACTACTACGCCTCGCTGCGCACCGCGGCCGCCGTCGAGAAGGCCGAGGTGGCGGTCATCCTGATCGACGCATCCGAGTCCATCTCGGTCCAGGACCAGCGCATCGTCACCATGGCCGTCGACGCGGGCCGCGCCCTCGTCATCGCCTACAACAAGTGGGACACCCTCGACGAGGAGCGCCGCTACTACCTGGAGCGGGAGATCGAGACCGAGTTCGCCCAGGTGGCCTGGGCGCCCCGGGTGAACGTCTCGGCGCAGACCGGCCGGCACATGGAGAAGCTGGTCCCGGCGATCGAGACCGCCCTGGCCGGCTGGGAGACCCGCGTTCCGACGGGCCGCCTCAACGCCTTCCTGGGCGAGTTGGTCGCGGCCCACCCGCACCCGGTCCGGGGCGGCAAGCAGCCGCGCATCCTCTTCGGCACGCAGGCCGGGACCAAGCCCCCGCGGTTCGTCCTCTTCGCCTCCGGCTTCATCGAGGCGGGTTACCGGCGCTTCATCGAGCGCCGACTGCGCGAGGAGTTCGGCTTCGAGGGCACCCCGATCCACATCTCGGTGCGGGTGCGCGAGAAGCGCGGCGGCAACAAGGGCAGGAAGAAGTAACGGCGACATGACTGGAGGCCGGCCCCCCGGACCGGGGGCGGCCACCCCGGCATAACCGCCCGTCATTAACCGTGGGGCGGAGGTGCGGG